>JBJKSL010000405.1:0-6870 GCA_046704145.1 Phycisphaerae bacterium | reverse complement strand
CCGGATCGAGTCCTTTGCCGTCGTCGGTAATGGTGATGACGATGTTGCCGCCTTCGTGGCCGGCGTGCAGGTGGACTTCACCGAGTTCGGGTTTACCTGCTGCGATGCGTGCGTCGGGCGACTCGATGCCGTGATCCACGGCGTTGCGAACCATGTGGACGAGGGGGTCGCCAATTTCCTGGATGACGGTCTTGTCCAGTTCGGTGTCTTCGCCGGAGATGGTGAGGTTGACGGTCTTGCCGGCTTTGCGGGACACATCGCGAACGAGGCGTGCCATCTTTTGGAAGGTGGGTCCGATGGGGACCATGCGCATGGCCATGGCCATGCCCTGCACGTCGCGTACGATCTTGGTTACCTGAGTGACGTTCTTGGCGAGTTTGGGGTTTGCGGCGATGTCGTTGCTCATGCCGACGAGGGTTTGGGCGATGACCAACTCGCCGACAATGTCGATGAGTGCGTCGAGTTTCTCGGTATCGATGCGGATGGACTGGTCGCCCACTCGGGTCGCGCTGGCTGATGGAGCAGCCGCTGCCGCAGGAGCAGCGCTGGCGCAGGGCACAGGCGGCTCTGGTTTGGGTGCTGCCGGCCGGTTCTCTACAGGCGTGGCGGCGGGCCTGGTCTGGGCAGCGGGTGCGGCTGTTTTTGCTGATGCATTCGGGGCTGCAGGTTCGGTCGTTGCGGGCGCTGTTTGCGCGGGCGTTACGGCCTTGGCTGATACGGCGGCGGCGTCTGCTTCCCGATCGAGATCGATCTGTCCGGCGACCACGGCCCGCAGTCGATCGATCATCTGCGATACGGAAGGTTGCGGGACTGCGTCTGGGCCGGGGTTGGCTACCCATTGGCCGATGCTGGCCACCTGGTCCTTCAGGATATCCACCACGCCGAGGATCAAGTCGATGGTTGCGGGCGTGATCGTGCGCTTGCCTTTGCGGCCCTGGTCGAGCAGGGTCTCGGCTTCGTGAGTCAGACAATTGACATCGCGCAGATTGAGGAAGCCGGCCATGCCCTTGATGGTATGGAACGGCCGGAAGAGGTCGTCGATCTTGGCGGTGTCTTCGGGTGCGCGCTCGACTTCGAGAACGGCGGCCTCGATGGATTCGATGTGCTCGTGGGCCTCTTCCACGAAGCCCTTGACGAAGTCGAATTCCTTGGTGTCGATTATGAGTGGCTCGCTGACGTAGGTGTCCTGTCTGGGCGCTTTCGTCGCGGGCTCGGCAGGTGCGGGCTGAGCAGGTGCGGGCTGAGCAGGTGCGGAAGCGAGCACTTCGGGAGTAGGCGTTTCGGGGACGGTCTCGACTGCGGTCTCTTGCGTGTCGGGCGTTTCGCAAGAGGCCTCTACGTCGAAGACCTCTGCGAGTTGTTTGGCGATTTGGTCGTCATCCGGTTCGCTGGGAAGGCATTCGGGTGTTTCGGCGGGTTCCGTGCCCGTGGATGCGGCGGTGGTGTTGAGCGCTGCTACGGACGCGACCTGTTGGGCGATGTCCTTAAAGGCTTCGACTGCGCTGGCGACCTCCCCCAGGATGAGTTCTTCGAGCTTTCGGGTCAGATCGCCGAGTTGGCCGGCCAGCGTCTCGCTGACCGCGTTTGGATCCTCTGTGCGCAGATTGATCAGAGATTCGCACCAGCCGTGCATCTGAGCCAGGCCGCTGAGGTCGTCGGCGTCGATGCGGCCGGCGGTGTCGGCGAGACGGGCCAGCAGGTCTTGTGATTGCTGAACAGGGGCTGAGTTAGGATCGGCCATCGATGCTCTCCCGTGAGTTCCGAACCAGCGTCGGATCCACGTTTGACTTCACGTACGGCGAAGACCTTCGGCCGGCTTGGACAACTGCACCGGAAGTGCTTTGCCCCGGACCAGGCACGTTGCTGCACCGTCCGGTCGCTGCGAAGGTACTCGCAAACCGGATACTCGGTTTTTCGGTGAACTGCCGGCCGGTATTCATGTAAATCGAAGGGAGTAAATACCCCGCTTTTAAAGGGTTTAGGCAAAAAACCCCGCTGTATGAGGAGAACTACCAGGGGGCCAGTGCCTGCAACGTTGTGGGATGTGTTATTTTGTCGGCAGACACTGGAAAACCGAAGACTGGTCGCGGCGTGGAATGGGGGGCGGGAAACCTTGACGTGGTGTCCGCAAACGGATAGGTTGTGATAAAGCGTGAATCACCTCAGGGTCCGTCGTTTGCCAGTCAGCCGCCCCCCTTTTGATGGGCGGTCGCTTATTTTATGGGAACTACGGGCAGTGGGTAGGCGTCAGTCGAAGTGCTCTGGGCCGTTGCGACGGGCACGGGATTGAAACCAGCAACGTGAGTGGGTAGACATGGACCTGAATAAGCTTGGACATACGTGCGTTCTCGGTATGCACTGGGGCGACGAGGGCAAGGGCAAGATTGTTGATCTGCTCACGGAGCATTTCGACATCGTGGTGCGCTTCAATGGCGGCGGAAATGCCGGGCACACGGTTATTATCGGAACCGAGAAGTTCGCGCTGCACTTGTTGCCGGTAGGGGTGCTCAGTCCGGGCAAGGTGGCGGTGGTCGGACCGGGTGTGGCCCTGGACGCCGGACGCATGTTGGAAGAGGTCGACGCGCTGGCTCAGCGCGGCCTGAAAGTGGAGGCGAACCTGCGAATCAGCGACCGGGCTCAGCTGGTCATGCCCTGGCACAAGCGGCAGGACGTGCTGTCCGAGGCGGCTCTGGGCAACAGCAAAATCGGCACCACCGCCCGAGGTATCGGACCGTGCTACGCGGACAAGATGTACCGGGCGACGGCTATTCGCGTGGTCGATCTGCTGAACGCCAAGGCCCTGCGCGAGAAGATCCGGCAGGTGGCGGCGTTCAAGAACAAGCTGCTGTCCGCGGTGTATGGGGATACTGAGCCGCTGAATGCCGACGCGATTGCGGAGGAGTACCTGGGTTACGCGGCGCGGATCAAGCCGTTCATCACCGATACGAGCGCGTACTTCTGGCAGGCCATGCGGGACGGCAAGCGGCTGTTGTTCGAGGGGGCGAACGGGTTGCTGCTGGACGTCGACCACGGAACGTTCCCGTTCGTGACCAGCAGTACGACCAGTGCGATCGGGGTGCCGGCGGGTGCGGGGGTGCCCACGCAGACGCTGCAGACCGTGCTGGGCGTGACGAAGGCGTACACCACTCGCGTGGGGGCCGGGCCGTTCGTCAGCGAGCTTACTGACGATATCGGCCAGTACATCCGCGAGCGAGGGCATGAATATGGCACTACAACCGGTCGGCCGCGGCGATGCGGCTGGTTCGATGCCATGGCGGCTCGTTATGCAGCGCGGCTCGGCGGGCTTACGCAGGTGGCGGTCATGCACCTGGATACGCTGACCGGGCTGGAGCGCATCGGCATCTGCACCGGCTACAAGACGCCCGAGGGCGAACTGGCCAGCGTGGCTGCGGATGCGGCGGTGCTCGAGCAGGCTGAGCCGATCGTCGAGTACATGCCTGGCTGGAAGGACGAGCTGCAGGACTGCCATGAGTTCGGTCAGTTGCCTGCCGCTGCCCGCCAGTACATCGAGCGGCTGGAATCGCTGATCGGCGTGCCCATTGCCATCGTCAGCGTCGGGCCGGAGCGCAAGCAAACGCTGATGCGGTGAAGAAAGCTGTGAGCTATCAGCTATGAGCTGTGAGCCGGAAAACTGCTCCCCAGGTCTCACCGACATGGCGGTATTACTTCTGCGATGTGGCCAACGCCTGGTCTATGTCGGCCAGGATGTCGGTGATGTCCTCGACGCCGATGGACAGGCGGATGTACTCGGGCATCACGCCGGTGGCAGCCTGCTCCTCGGTGGTCAACTGGGAATGCGTTGTGCTGGCCGGGTGGATGCACAGCGACTTGGCATCTCCGATGTTGGCCAGATGACTCCGTAGCTTCACCGAGTTGATAAACTTCTTGCCGGCCTCGGCCCCGCCTTTTATGCCGAAACCGATGATCGCGCCGGTACCCTTCGGAAGATACTTCTTAGCCATCGCATGCGACGGATGATTTGGCAGGCCCGCGTAATTGACCCACTCCACAGCCTTGTGCGCGGCCAGGTGCTGAGCTACGGTCAGGGCGTTCTCGCAGTGTCGCGGCATGCGGAGGTGCAGCGTCTCGAGGCCCTGTAGAAACAGGAATGCCGCGAAGGGGCTCATGCAACTGCCCATGTCGCGCAGCAGGTGCGTGCGGCACTTGATGATGTAAGCGATGTTGCCGATGGGCTTGAGGGCATCAGCGAAGACCACGCCATGATAGGACGGATCGGGCTCGGTGAACTCGGGCCATCTCTTGCGGTCGGCGGTCCAGTCGAATTTGCCGGAGTCGACGATGGCTCCGCCTACGTGTGTGCCGTGGCCGCCGATGAACTTGGTCGTGCTGTAGAGGTTGATGTCGATGCCGTGCTCGAAAGGCCGCAGCAACACAGGTGTCATAGTGGTGTTGTCGCAGATCACCGGCACGCCGAGCTCGTGAGCGATGCGAGCGACCTCGGCGAAGTCGGGCACGTCGTTCTTGGGGTTGCCCATGGACTCGATGTAGACGCAGCGAGTGTTGTCGTCGGCCAGCTTGCGGATATCCTCCGGCTTGGAGGGGTCGAAGAACCTGGCGGTGATGCCGAGTTTGCTCAAGGTCTGGGTGAACAGCGTCCACGTGCCGCCGTAAAGGCTGGTCGATGATATGAAGTTCTGGCCCGCGCGGCAGATGTTCAGAATCGAGATGTAGATGGCCGACTGCCCGCTGCAGACGGCCAGTGCGCCGACGCCGCCGTCCAGTGCGGCCAGACGCTTTTCGAGCACATCGCAGGTGGGGTTCATGAGACGGCTGTAGATGTTGCCGAACTCCTTGAGGGCGAACAGGTCTGCAGCGTAGTCGGTATCGGGAAAGACGTAGCTCGTCGTGGCATATATGGGGACTGCCCGCGAGTTAGTGGTCGGGTCGGGCTCCTGGCCGGCGTGCAGGCAGCGCGTACCGAGGCCTAATTGTGGCACTTCTGGCATGGGTTCTCTCCGTGAGCGTTGAAGCTGTCCAACTCGCCTACGGGCGAGCGTCCCCAGGGTCGAGGAAGGCTTAGTTTAGTGGCATGGCGACCGTAGTTGCAAGCAAAGTCGACGGGAATGTCGTTGCGTTTGGACAAGCGCTCGTCGGTGCGACAACGTGGGCTTTGCCGCGGGTTTCGCGACGCCACGGGCAGGCGAGTACGCTTGTCCATGCCACCCACCTCGGAATTCATGCATATCCCCCACCCCTGGGAGGCGAATGCAGAATTGAAGAAAGCATATCCCTTACCCCTTCCAAAGCGAAGGGATGGGGCACCAGACACCTTGTGCAGATTGCGAAACAGCCTGCTGGCGAAGGGATGGGGCACCCGACGCGCACAAAAAGACGTGAAGGCGTATAATCCCGCTCAGGTCGAGGGACGAGAACATGTCGGTTCGATTCATCGTTGGCAGAGCGGGCAGCGGCAAGACGCATCGGTGTCTGGAGGCCATCCGGGCGCAGTTGCGGGCGGATGCTGCGCGCGGCCATCGCCTGCTGCTGATCGTGCCGGAGCAGGCCAGCTTTCAGATGGAGCGGGCCCTGATTGAGACGCCCGACCTTGAGGCGTTTACACGGTGCGAGGTGCTCAGCTTCCAACGGCTCGCATATCGCATATTTTCCGAGACGGGGGCAGACCCACGTCGGGCGGATCAGACCATCGGCGGGTTCGGGCGGATGATGGTGATCCGGCGGCTGATCCGGCACGAGCGGGCGGCACTGAATGTGCTGGGGGCGGTGGCGGACAAGCCGGGATTGATCGGGCAGGTGTCGGGCACGTTTGACGAACTCATGCGGGAGGAGGTCGAGCCGGCTCAACTGGTGGAGGTGGCCGAGCGGATCAGCGAGGGCGATCCACTGGGGGCGGCCAAGCTGGCGGATGTCGCGCGGCTGTATCAGGCGTATCTCGACTACCTGGTGGGCGATCGCATCGACCCGGCACAGTATCTGCAACTCGCGGCCGAGCGGCTGGACGGTGTCAATTGGATGGCGGGGGCAAAGGTATGGGTCGACGGTTTTGCCGGCTTCACGCGGCAGGAGTTTCATTTGCTGGCGGAGTTGGCCCGTCGCGTGGCGAGCGTCGAGGTGACCATGCTGGTCTCGCCGGACGCGTCGGCGGTGACGGCCACGGAGTTGCCGGGGTTGTCATACTCGCTGTTCGCACGGGCGGAGCGCACGCTGGTACGGCTGCGGTCGGAACTGCAGGCGCGAGGTGTGCAGATTGATGAGCCGATCCGCCTGCGCGGCCAAGCGGGAGCATCGCGCTTTGTGCCGGCGGAGCTGGGGCAGTTGGAGCGGTCGCTATTTGGCGATTTGGCCAGTTCGATGAGCACATCCCCCACCCCTTCGCAAAAAGACGCGAAGGGATGGGGCACCCAAGCCAGTTCAATGAGGGGCGGCACCCAAGCGGACTGCGGAACGGTGCGGCCGATTCGCGTGTTGGCGTTCTCCGACCGGCGGGCTGAGGTTGGGGCGGCGGTGGCGGAGATGCAGCGGCTGGCGGCGCAGGAATCCATGCGGTATCGCGAGATCGCAGTGATTGTCCGCGACTTGGGGGCCTATCACGATCTGTTGTCGGCGGAGATGCGCTCGCGGCAGATACCCTTCTTCATCGATAGACGGCAGCCCACGACGCATCATCCGTTGATCGAACTCGTGCGTGGGTTGGTGGGGGCAGCGTGCGGCGATTGCCGACTGGATTCTGCTCGGCTGATTCTGAAGACGGGTTTGCTGCCGTTTTCGACCGATGATGCCGATCTGCTGGAGAACTATCTGCTCGCACACGGTATCGAGGGTCGCGGCCGATGGTCGAAGCCGTGGACGTATACGCGCATGTTCAGTCGG
>JBJKSL010000404.1:0-7742 GCA_046704145.1 Phycisphaerae bacterium | reverse complement strand
CATCGGGATGCACCTCGCGCGGCGGACGCGGCACGAAGCCGGGGATCTGATGCTGCGGGATCTCCTTGTTGATGAGCGACTCGATGGCCGTCAGTTGATCGCCCTGTTCGCGCGTGACCAGCATGATGGCCTTGCCGAAGCTGCCCATGCGGGCGGTACGGCCGATGCGATGTACGTAAACGTGGGGGTCGTCGGGTACGTCAAAGTTGATGATGTGGCTGATGCCGTTCACGTCGATGCCGCGAGCCGCCAAGTCCGTCGCCACCAGCACCTGTACCTTGTGCTTGCGGAAGCGGTCCATGACTCGCTCGCGTTTTTCCTGCACCAGGTCGCCGTGAATCTCTTTCACGTTCAGGCCGGCCCCGTGCAGACGCTTGGCCAATCGCCGGGTGGCGTGCTTGGTGTTGCAGAAGACGATGGCCAGCGTGGGCTGCTCGTGCTCCAGCAGGTGCATGAGGGCATTGAACTTGTCCCAGGCGTCAACCGTCACGTAGCTCTGGGTGACCTCGTCCACCGTGAGCACATCGCGAGAGACATTCACTTCCACCGGCTCGTTCATGTACCGCATGGCCAGGTGCTTGATCTCATCCGTGATCGTGGCCGATGCCAGGATGGTCTGATGCGGCACGTTGATCTGGCCGAGAATCTTGCGGATGTCATCGCGGAAGCCGATGTCCAGCATGCGGTCGACCTCGTCCAGCACCGCGAAGCGGATGTGGTCGAAGCTGAGCATTCCCCGCCCGAGCAGGTCCATCACGCGGCCAGGCGTGCCGACCACGACGTGGGGCTTGCGGCCGAGTAGGTGGGCCTGATGACGGATCTTCTGTCCGCCGTAGACCGGCACCACGTGCAGGGGAAGCTCGCCCACCATGCGGCGGAGTTCGGCAGCCACCTGGACGGCCAACTCGCGGGTGGGCACCAGGATGAGGGCCTGCAATCGCTCGTCCGGCCGGACCATCTGGAGAATGGGCAGGCCGAAGGACGCGGTTTTGCCGGTGCCGGTGCGGGCCTGGCCGAGCACGTCCTTGCCTTGCAGGGCGAGGGGGATTACCTGTTTCTGGATCTCGGAGGGCTCGATAAAGCCCATTTTCTTGAGGTTTACCAGCAGAGGCGGGTCAATGCCGAGGGCGGCGAAAGCGGCGGGTAGTTCTTGTTGTCTGTGCATGTGCGGGCTGATGGTTCCTGATTCGGTACGATAGGCCGTGCCATCCGTGGGGCGGTCCTTGTCACATGTTATGGTAATCGGGACGCGATGGCCAGAGCAGGGCCCGAATCGCCGTCCCGCCAGCTCCGCTCGCAATAGCAATTCCTGCTGGTTCATGTAGGATGCTGTCGTTCGCTGGCTGCACGGGCGGTGGAGCGAACCTATCTGGATTCTGACTGTCCAATTACAAAAGGCAGGTGTGCTTTGGCAGCGTATTTCGTCGGCGTGGACCTCGGCGGGACCAACATCAAGGCGGGGCTGGTTGATGAGAATGCGGCCGTCCGGTCGAAGTTTTCAGTGCCCACTGGCGTCGAGCAGGGGCCGGATGCTGTCGTCGGCAATATCACTGCCGCCGCCGAGCGGGCCATCGCAGAGGCCGGCGTCGATCGCAAGGACGTGGCCGGCATCGGCATCGGCTCGCCCGGCCCCATGAGCCATCGCCAGGGCCTGGTCATCAATCCCGGCAATCTGCCCGGCATGAAAAACGTCCCTCTTCGCGACCTGGTGTCCAAGAGCACGGGCATCAAGACGACGCTGGAAAACGACGCCAACGCCGCGGCCTGGGGCGAGTTCTGGGCCGGGGCGGGCAAGGGCGTGCAGGATTTGGTCATGTTCACGCTGGGCACCGGGGTGGGCGGCGGCGTGATCAGCGAGGGGCGACTGCTCCGCGGCTATTTCGAGAACGGCGGGGAACTCGGCCACATGCTGGTCCAGCCGGGCGGTCGGCAGTGCTCGTGCGGGCAGTTGGGTTGCCTGGAAGCGTACTCGTCCGCGTACTTCCTCGCCCGGCGTGCGGAGGAGTTCATGGCGGAGGGACGGCCGAGCACGCTCAAACGCTACGTCGATCGCGGCGAAATGATCATGGCTGAGCATGTGGTCGAAGACTCCCGAGCAGGCGATGAGTTGGCCAAGCAGGTCTGGGACGAGGCGTGTTACTACCTGGCGGTGGCCTGCGTGACCATGCAGCACGTGTCCAACCCGCAGCGGGTGGTGATGGCCGGCGGACTGATCGCCGCGGGCGATTACCTGCTCAGCCCCATCCGCAAGTATGCCAAGGAACTTACCTGGAAGCTGCTGGACGACGGGCCTGAGATTCTGTTTGCCACCCTGGGCAACGACGCCGGCTTCATCGGCGCCGCCGGCTGCGCCTGGCAAGCCGCTCGAACCGGCGAGTGGTGAAACCCGAGCAAGCGATGAAGGCTGCGAAGCCGCAAGCGGCGGAATCGGTGCGACGCCGAAGCGGGGGATGGGTTGGGGGAAGTAGTGCGAAGAAGCAGTGCGAAGCCGCAAGCGGCGAAGAAAAGAGATTACGTTGTCTTGCCGCTTGCGGCTTCACATCTTCCTTCGCTCATCCCGCCTTGCCGAGCACCAGCGACAATACCAAAAAGAGCAGCACGCACGAGGTGATCACGGCGAATTTCCAGTCGCGTTCGATCATGAACGTGACGATGGAAGTGGCTACGCGCAGGACGGGCGTCAGGAAAAGGGCGAAGACTCCCAGCAGAACCACCGAGCGTCCCTGGCCCGCAATCGCCCCGCGGAAAACATCACCAAGCGTTGTGGGGAAGACGTTTTCGCCGTGACGCAGCGGTTCGAGAGCCTTCGGTGATTGCATGTAGTCGGGATGGTGTACGAACATCAGCGCGACACCGATGGCCACGATGGACAGGCTGGTGAGCATCCCGACACGCAGCAAGCGGCTGATGATCAACTCGGCGCGGCCGATCTTGTCCTGAGGGTCTGCGGGAGGCATATCAGGTTGTTCTTTCATCGCGGGGCCTCCTTGAGCAGCATTTCCGCACTGAGGACCAGCAGGACTGCCACGAAGGCAAGTCTGACCCAGGAACTTCGCAGGCGACCGAGCAGGCGGGTGCCGAGTGTGGCTCCAAGCGTAATGCCGAGCATGACCGGCGCTGCGATGAACGGATCGACATCGCCGCGAAAGAAGTAGACGCCGGCACTGGCAGCGGCGGTCACGCCGATCATGAAGTTGCTGGTGGCCGTCGCGGCCTTGATGGGCACGTTCATGCCCAGTGCCATCAGAGGGACCTTGAGAATTCCGCCGCCCACGCCGAGCAGGCCGCTGATCATGCCCGCCAGTATGCCAAAAGGCATTCCGAGCCAGAGTCTTGTCACTCGGTAGGGGACTTCTTTCTGCTGATTGGGATCAAAGAAGGATCCGTGCAAATGCAGATTGTCAGCCAGGCGGTCGGGGGCGGCTTTGGTGTGCGATGACTTGGATTTCTGCAAAAACATCATGATGGCCACGTAGGCGATCAAGATGCCGAATATGCGTTGCAGCCAGTAGGCGGGAATGATGCCGGCAAGGTAGGCTCCGCCGAGCGCGCCCGCGGTAGTTGCGACCTCAAGAAGCATGCCGAGCCGTAAATTGGTCAGGCGCTCGCGGACGTAGGTGGCGGCGGCCCCCGTCGAAGTGGCAATCACCGAGACGATCGAGGCTCCGATAGCAAAGCGGATGTGCACGCCCATCAGCAGTGTCAACGATGGGATGACGATGATGCCGCCGCCGAGCCCAAGCAGAGCGCCCACCACGCCGGCGGCAACAGAGCACAGGAATGTCAGCCCCATAAATTCGAGCGGAGTCATCGTCTTTCCTTCTTGGCGGCGTCTATAGCCGGGCCCGCATATGCCGGACAATCCTTCTCCTGTTCCTCTAAAACAGCGGGCCGCCAGCCTAGCGGATTGAAGGCTAAAGCTCCAGTCGATTAGTATTCAGATGATGTAAACTGTGTGGATGAAGCAACTTGAGATCGGACCTTGAACTCCAGCCAGACCGGTGGGTTCTACATGCGGCAGTTCACCTGACCGCGGAAGGGCCGGCTCGCCGGGCTGGATTGGCTGACCGATCGAACTGGGTTGGTAACGGAATCGCGATTTCGGTATAATCACGCGTCTGCAGTTGACAGACGGGGGGCAGCCAGTAAACTACCCCGCCTACGCTCCTGAGAGCGAAAGAGTTGTTGTCCTGGTGGCCTTGTCCAGCCGATGTAATAAGCCCGGCTCACAAGGCCCCTGAAAACAGGGCGAAAACGTCGGGAGCGGATGCAGAGGGCTCGTAGCTCAGTTGGTTAGAGCGCGTCCCTGATAAGGACGAGGTCCGAGGTTCGAATCCTCGCGGGCCCATGAATGCAAGACCCCAGCGAGCCGGCCGCCCGGCTCACCGGACGAGAAGGCGGGGGCCGTAGCTCAACTGGGAGAGCGCCTGGTTTGCAACCAGGAGGTTGGCGGTTCGAGCCCGCTCGGCTCCAGTTTTTTGTGCGGGTTTGTGGCGGTTCCGAGGCCAGAAGAGGGCGGGAACTGCTTAAAATCCCTTGCAAAGCCGGGGGGTTTTGAGGCGGCTGTAAGGTGGGGCCAAAAGGGCCCAACAGGGTTTCGAAAAAAAATTCGAGATTTCTGCCTGAGACCCCTTTACAGCGACGAAAAGATGAGTATATTTGCTGAGCTCTGGCACTGAACGCGAAACAACGCGGGACGGGGCCAGAAAAGATAGAGATCTTTGACAATCGGATATGTGGAGAACATCTGGCGGCCACCGCTGCGGGCGGTGAGTCGGGCAGATGTTGACGCAGGTAGTGGCAATCCAAATTGGATTCCAATTCTTGAGCGTTAAGAGCGATCTTGCCTGCCGGCCGGGCTCACAAGGCCTGGCTGGTTGAGTGAGATTTCTTGTTCGAGATTCGACGCGACAATTTGCGTCGAAGGTGCCTTGATCCAAATGGCTGATGCGTTGCGAGGAGAGGTTTCGGCTTCTTCGGACAGTGCGTCATTCATGCGATCAAGTTACTAAGGGTACATGGTGGATGCCTAGGCGTCGAGAGGCGATGAAGGACGTGGTAGGCTGCGAAAAGCCTCGGGGAGCTGTCAAACGAGCTTTGATCCGGGGATGTCCGAATGGGGAAACCCGGCGTCACTCCGCAAGGAGATGGCGTCACGGCGGGCTGAATGTATAGGCCCGTACGAGCCAACCCAGGGAACTGACACATCTAAGTACCTGGCGGAAAGGAAATCAACCGAGACTCCGTAAGTAGCGGCGAGCGAAAGCGGACATAGCCCAAACCGGTCTTCGGGCCGGGGTTGCGGGAGCCGAGAGCGGTTACAAAAGTCTTACCAGCAGAAGAGCTTGGAAAGGCTCACCACAGAAGGTGACAGTCCTGTATGCGGCGGTAATGACTCCGCGTTACCTTCGGCTTTCCAGAGTAGCACGGTGCTCGTGGAACTCCGTGTGAAGCTGGGGGGCCCACCCTCCAAGGCTAAGTACTCCTCGACGACCGATAGTGTACAAGTAAGGTGACTGAAAGGTGAAAAGAACCCCTACTAGGGGAGTTAAAAGAACCTGAAACCATGTACTTACAAGCGGTAGGAGCTCGATGATGGCTTCGGCCATCCGAGTGACTGCGTACCTTTTGCATAATGGACCGGCGAGTTACCTTTAGCGGCGGGTTAAGCACTTCCGGTGCGGAGCCGTAGCGAAAGCGAGTCTGAATAGGGCGACTATGTCGTTGGAGGTAAACCCGAAACCAGGTGATCTACCCATGGACAGGCTGAAGTGCCCGTAACAGGGCGCGGAGGGCCGAACCCGTGAACGTTGAAAAGTTCTGGGATGAGCTGTGGGGAGGAGTAAAAGTCTAATCAAACCTGGAGATATCTGGTTCTCCTCGAAATGCCTTTAGGGGCAGCCTCGGGCCACTACGTCGTGGGGGTAGAGCTACTGAATGAAACGCGGGGACCACCAGTCTGCCGCCTTCAATCAAACTCCGAATACCACGACGACTATCCCGGGAGTGAGTCTGCGGGTTCAATATCCATAGACAAAAGGGAAAAAACCCAGATCGCCTGCTAAGGCCCCCAATTCATGCTCAGTGCATAAGGAAGTCTAGTTTCCGAGACAGCGGGGATGTTGGCTTAGAAGCAGCCACCATTTAAAAAGTGCGTAACAGCTTACCCGTCAAGAGACTGGGCGCCGATAATGAACGGGACTAAGCATGAAGCCGAAGCAGCGGGCTCGAGCAATCGAGCGGTAGAGGAGCGTTGATAGGTAGATACAGGCCATACCGTAAGGAGTGGTAACGGACCTATCAAGTGAGAATGCCGGTATGAGTAACGAGAAAGCGGGTGTAAATCCCGCTCGCCGTAAACCTAAGGTTTCCTGGGGAAGGTCAATCCGCCCAGGGTTAGCCGGATCCTAAGGCGAGGCCGAAAGGCGTAGTCGATGGACAGCAGGTTAATATTCCTGCGCCGTGTCATGCGGTTGAACCGTACGTGCGTTTTTCCAAGCTGCAGCCCACCACTAGACGTGAGGGTTCCCGAGAGGGCGAGGCCGATTCGTTGCCGAAGTGCAGGGAGGAAGAACCGGGAAAAGCGTGCGGGGACAAGTGGCACGTCCGTACTAAAACTGACACAGGTAGGTGAGGCGAGTAGCCTCAGGCGCTCGAGAGAACGGTCCTTAAGGAACTAGGCAAATTTGCCCCGTAACTTCGGGATAAGGGGTCCCTCCTCCGTTTGGCAACATCCGGAGAGGGCACAGCAAAGCGGCTCTGGCGACTGTTTATCAAAAACACAGGTCTCTGCCAAGTCCAACAGACTACGTATAGAGACTGACGCCTGCTCGGTGCCGGAATGTTAAGGAAGCAGGTCAACCGTAAGGCGAAGCTTGCGACCGAAGCACCGGTTAACGGCGGCCCTAACTATGAGGGTCCTAAGGTAGCGAAATTCCTTGTCGGGTAAGTTCCGACGCGCATGAATGGCGTAACGACTGGAGCACTGTCTCAAGGACCGACTCGGTGAAATTGGAATTGTGGTGAAGATACCACATACCCGCGGCAAGACGGAAAGACCCCGTGAACCTTCACTGCAGCCTGATATTGGCCGCAGATATCACATGCGTAGGATAGGTGGGAGGCGATGATCCGGCCGTTCTGGCGGTCGGGAAGCCAACGTTGAAATACCACCCTTGTGCTATTTGTTTCCTAACCGCGACCCGTGAAGCCGGGCGTGGGACAGTGTTAGGCGGGCAGTTTGACTGGGGCGGTCTCCTCCAAAAGAGTAACGGAGGAGTGCAAAGGTCGGCTCAGCGCGGTTGGCAATCGCGCATAGAGTGCAAGGGCATAAGCCGGCTTAACTGCGAGACTGACGGGTCGAGCAGACACGAAAGTGGGCCCTAGTGATCCGGTAATCCCGTGTGGAAGGGTTATCGCTCAACGGATAAAAGGTACTCCGGGGATAACAGGCTGATCTCCCCCGAGCGTCCATAGCGGCGGGGAGGTTTGGCACCTCGATGTCGGCCCATCGCATCCTGGGGCTGAAGGCGGTCCCAAGGGTTTGGCTGTTCGCCAATGAAAGCGGTACGCGAGCTGGGTTCAGACCGGCGTGAGCCAGGTCGGTCCCTATCTGTCGTGGGCGTATGAGACTTGAGAGGATGTCTTTCTAGTACGAGAGGATTGAAAGGCACTAGCCTCTGGTGTACCGGTTGTCGTGCTAACGGCAGCGCCGGGTAGCTAAGCTGGGAAAGGATAAATGC
>JBJKSL010000403.1:0-4745 GCA_046704145.1 Phycisphaerae bacterium | reverse complement strand
CCAGAATTTGAGCAGCTTACGCTGTATCTGTTTTGCGTTATCGTGTTGTTGCTGATCAGGGGGGCGGTATGATTGCAGCCAACACCTTCAGCTCCGTTGCGAATGGTGAGTCCGTCAACCGCGCTGACCTGTCCCCCGCCGGTAGCCTCAATAACCGCAACGTTCGACCCTTGAGCGTCTAGAATCGAGACATTTGCGACCCAGTTGCGTTGGTTGCGGTCAGTTTCGGTCCCATCGAATCCCCCGTACAGATACACATATGCAGGCAGCGTTACCCGTTCCAGATAGGTGCCACTCCCTACCCAGACCTCGCCTCCCATTGCTGCAGCAACATCAATTCCACTCTGGACCGTGCGTTTGGCCAACTCCCAGGACGAGCCGTCATACGCGTCGCTTCCTGACGGGCTGACTCGAACGATTATGCTGGGGCCGGATCCCCAAGTCGTTCCATCGTATTCGTCAGCGCCCATATCAACCGTCCCGGCGGCGATGCGATCTAGATCGTCAACATCCACCCAGCCAGTATCCACAACGCTGTTGTCCCCGGTGTCGCGACAGGGGGAGTCGACCTGAAGGTGAATGTTGCCATAGGATAGGTCGGCCAGCTTGGGCTGGACTGATATATTGCCGTTGGTTCCAGTTGGGTCCGTGAACCCGGAGTAGTTCGAGTTGGCGTTGCCAAAGACGCAATTGTTTCGCAAGACGGGAGTTCCTGAAGTCTGTTGGATTCCCGAGGAGTTGAAAGCCACGATGTTGTTGACGATGGTTGCAGAGGAGTAGGAACATGAGATCCCACCCGCGCTGGCACTATTGTGAATGATGGTGTTGTTGACGATCAGATGCGATCCGCTCCCGACGTTGATCCCGCCGCAGGATGTTCCTGAGTTACCGATAATCGAGTTGTTGGCAATGACAGAAGAGGGACCGCCGACTATGATTCCACCATAGGAGTTGCCAGCGATTCTGTTGTTAAGAATGGTCGGCGATGCGCCGTATCCGCTGTTTATCCCGGTCGACTCGTTTCCAACAATAACGTTATTCGAAATGATCGGAGAGCCGGAATTGCCCAAGTACAGGGCGTACGAGCGGTTGGCTGCCAAAGTGTTGTTGTTTATTGTTGGATAGCCTCCGCTGGTGCAAAGGATTCCACTGTAGTATGCACGCTGAATGGTGAAGCCGTCGATGCGGGTGTTTTGTGTGATTTCGGATGGTGCGGTGATCAGGTAATCGATCGCGTAATTACCGTCTAGTGTCGTTACATGTGACTTGGGATTACGTTCCGACAGGAGGGCTTCCGTGCCAGCGAACCCGCCATACAACGAGACCCCTTCCTTCAGCGTGATGCCCTCAACGTAGGTCCCGCTCGCGACCCAGACTCGGTCCCCTGCTTGGGCGGCATCTATCCCAGCAGTGATCGTCAATTTGGCCGCTGGCCAGCTTGTTCCACTGTTGGCGTCTGAGCCGCTGGTCGAAACGAAGATTGTTCCACCCATTGCCGAGCAGGCCAGCATTCCCCAGATGATTAACGCCGCGCCAGGACAGATGTAGCATGGTTGCTTCGCCACGATCTCGCCTCCTTTGTGAGCATGGGAAACGGACATGAATATCTCTTAAAATAGCGGGGGGGGCAGCCGAGTCAAGATATTTGTCTGTGCCGGCCCTGCGCAATTAATGGTCTGTTGGCTGCGGTGTGGTCGCGGCGAGGCGGGCTGACCGTACTGGCTGCGGCGAAAGCGAGTTGCCGAAGCACATGCTGGCTTCTGTGCGTGCAGCGACACTTAAGAGGCCCAGGCGAATTCAATTTCCAGCATTTGGCCCGCCACGAAGCTTGTTGCCCCATCGAAGCTGACCATTGCCCAGCCTTTATCGAAGCCTGCGCCTGCTTGGATGTCGCGGTCGCCGATGCGGGCTTTGCCGCTGACGGCTTTGGCCTCGGCGGGCAGGCCAAATCGCAGTTCGGCGAGGTCGCAACGACCGTAGGCCAGGGCCAGTGTGTTCAGTTGCCGCTTTTCCATGCGTTTTTGAGTGAAAGTGCCCCAGCCGGCGGCAGTGCTGAAGAATGAAACGTGGTGCTCGGGAAGCACGCGGGGATTGAGGGCCAGCGTGCGGTTTGGACCATCGTAGGCGTAGCCTTGTGCCGCCAACAGCAGCGACCAGGCGCTCATGGCTCGTGCGTAATAGTCACCGCACTCAATCTCGTCCCAGGGGCTTTTCTTCAAGCCATCGTAACGTTCGCGCACGCCGCGGACCATGGCGAGGCCTTCCTCCACCTGTCCTTCGTAGATCTTGTGCGCTGCCACCTGGTACTCCACGCCGGTCCAGGCTTCATCACGATAGTAGATCGGATCCGCAGGCCGGCCGCCCTTGGGCCATGAGGCGATCAGCAACGCCTTGTCCTTGCCGTCAGCGAACTGCAGGTAGCGTTGTGTGCCGACGAAACCCTCCTGCGACCACAGCCAGTTGTACTTGAAGATGGCGGCCAGGGCGCTGCGTACCTGTTCAGCGGGCAGGATGTCGCCCAGGTTGAGGATGCGTGCCCACCACTGGCCGACGACCTGATCCGAGCAGCAGCCTCGGCCGTAACCCCCGGCGAGATCGTCGGCAATCTGGATGTAGTACTCGCCATTGAAGAGCTTGCCGGCGGCGAAGCTGCGGCCTTTTTCGAACAGATCGCGATAACGCTGGGCGGCGTTACCGTCATTGTTGAGGCGGGCCATCTCCTCAGCGGCACGCAGGGCGGCGAGATATAGCGAACTAATGAACGTGTTCTTGCCGAAGATCACGCGGTCGTAGGTGTTGAACTGCGGGGCGTCCATGATGCCGTCGGCGTCCTGGTCCCACGTGCTGATGGCGAAGTCCATGGCCTTCTTGATGTGCGGCCAGTGTTCGTCGAGGAAGCGGCGGTCGCTGCTGGCCAGATGCTCGCGGTAGGCTTTGAGGATCGCGCCGCACTGGCCGTCGGCAACGGCGATCTGGTTGTTAGGAGCCTCGCGCGGCACGGACACGCGATGCCGCAAGCCGCCGTCCTCTCGCTGGCTGTACTTCAGTTCGGTGACACGCATATTACGCTCAAGCTCCGGCCACAGCCTGGCCAGCGTCTGCTCGTAGTTCCAGACGTGGTTGCAGTTCATGGGGCAGCATCCGCCACCTTGCGGGTTGCAGCCCTCGAAGCCGTAGAACGTGCCGGCCTTGGTCCAAAAGCAGGTCGGCGAGCGCAGGATGCTGATGTTGGCGGCGGCCGCATCGATGAAATACTGCGGCAGAGTGGTGTCGAAGACAGCATCGCGGAAGGCGTAGGTCTGGCCACGCAGATTGTTCAGATCGGCGACGACGGCACGCACTACGCCAAGAGCGTCGGGGAACCAGTTGGCGTACATGTTGCCGATCAGGGCGGCGGTGTTGTTGGCCGGCCGGTAGTTCTGCTGCGGATAGTACTGATTGGGGAAGTGCCAGGTGACAACGAAAGTGGCCGCGGTGGCCTGATCGGCTTCAAGCGTGACGTGCTTGCACAGGGCACCGTTGACGGTGTGACCGGCGGAGGTGGGGGACTCGTCGCCAACGGTGGGGGCCACCCCGGCAAACTGGTTGAAGAGTTGCTCGCGGTCAGACCAACTCGGCATGACGCCGCTGCCGGGTGCGCCGGCAAGGCACATGGTACCGAAGCTGGGCGATGTCGGAGGTCGGCCGACAGCGGGTTGGTAAGCGACGTCGGCAAGCCTGGCGATGAGGCTGAGCATGTTATCGCGTTGTTTGACGAGGTCCGTGCCGGGCCGGATGGTGCCCAACTCGACGGGGACCATCATTGCACGGCCTTTACCGATGCCCACGGGCGTCATGGGGGCGAGCTTGGCGACTTCCTCGATCAGCGCGTTCCAAGCCTGAGCATCAGCAGCAGTAATCGCATCAATCGGCAGGTTCGAGAAGCGAATGTCGTCGACCAGGATGTGGCCCCAGCCTTCCGAGTGCTGGTCGACGATTTCGATAGTGGCATCTTTGCCGACGAACTCCTGCACGTCCCATTCGACGCGGCGGAGCTGCTCGTTGTTGCGGCCGGTCTCAGTGCGAACGACCTTGCCGTCGACGACAAGATTCATGCAGCATTTGCCGGGCTGTTGGCCGCCGCCGATGAGGAACGAGATGAGCTTTTCCTTGATCGGGAACCTCTGCGAGATGAGCTTGCCTCGGCCGGCGTCGTTGCCCTGGTAGGTGTTGACGAAGCCGGCACCGGTCCAGCCGCTGACGGGACTCTGATTGGCGGCGGTGCCGGAGGCGGGGCCACGGCCGAACGCGTCGCCCTCGACGGTCCACGTGCCGTAGCTGTCCGAGTCGAAGCTGGCAAAGACGGTCTCGCGGCGTTCCTCATCGGGCGGGACGGTCGCGGTGACGCCCTCCATCAGAGGATTGCTTGCGCCGCTCAGCAGCAGAAACGCGCCGTATCGCCGCACGGTGTCGGCAACCATGCCCAGCACCGAGCCGCCGAGCAGCTTCAGGTTGCCGTTGTCCAGCCAGAAGATGCTGCGAATGCCGGCGTTGTTCTTGGGCATGCCCACGGTGGCCATGCTCAGGCCCGTGACGGGCGAGTCGTCGAGCATGGGCAGGTTCTGGTGATCGACCATGATTTCGACGGGCGGATCGATTCTGGCGGGCTTGCCGGGCTCTGCCTTCATGGCGATAGCAGTGAAGGACTTCTCCTGTACGAGCTGATTGATGTTTCCGCCGTAGGTGGAGTGTCGCACGCCGTGAGC
>JBJKSL010000402.1:0-7811 GCA_046704145.1 Phycisphaerae bacterium | reverse complement strand
TCACCGACACCCCGCCGGTCGTCCGCGGGGCCACCGCCACCAATCAGAGCAAGGAAGCCCTCCTGGAGACCGGGGCCAAGGTACGCGTGCCGCCGTTCATCGAGATCGGCGAGCGCATCCGCGTGGACACCCGCACCGGCGAATACATGGAACGGGCCAAGTAAAGCTCTTCCAACGAGATAAGTCATGCAAAGGCCTGCGGATGCGTTCCGTGGGCCTTTTCTTGTGTCAGTTCATCAATATCATTCACACACCATTCGCACCCCAAATAGCCGGTTTTGTTATTGACACGAGACACTGTCAGTAGTTAGTACTGTAAATATACGGCAATTCACATCCGACCTGCACTCTCGGCAGGTCCAGTCTGCGCTGAAAAAGGGAAAGGCGGGTGCAGTGTGGTGACTCAATCAGGTCAGAAGAGCCCATCGCTGGGTATCGTTGCGGCTCTAGTTCTTTTTGCTTCCAGCGGTTTCGCCTGGGCACAGGTTCCCGGTCAGGCCATCGAAGACTTCAAGGCCAGCCTGGACCCGCAGGTCTTCGAGGCCGGCGGATACGGAGCCTGGAGCACGCAGCTCAATCCGATTTTCGACAACGCCGCAGCCACCTACAACGTACCGCGCGAGCTGTTGGTTGCCCTGGGCTACCTCGGCAGCGGCTTCGAGAATCGCGGCAGTCAGCCCACTATCGAAGACGGCTACGGCGTGATGGCCTTGCGCCAGAACAAGTGGGGCGGTGACAGTCTCACCGTCGCCGCGGGGCTGATCAACTCCACGCCTGAGGCGGTCAAGTCCGATCCCGATCAGAACATCATGGGCGCCGCAGCCGTGCTCAATGCCTGGGCCCAGGAGGCCGCCATCGACCGCAAGGGCGGCCTCGACGCCTGGCTGCCGGTGCTCTTACGCTACGCCGGACTGGCCGACAACGATCTGGACAAGATGTTCGCGGGCGAGGTCTATACAAAACTGAAGGATGGCATAAACGTCACCAACAGCTATGGCGAGACCTTCGGCTTCGAGCCCCAGACGATCAAGCTCGATCCTGCATCCCTGATGAGCGGAAACGTCATGACCACCGTCGATTACGGCGGCGCGATCTGGGATCCAGCGGCCTCCTGCAATTATTCGACCGCAGTTAACAGTAAAGACACCATCATCATCCACACCATCGAAGGCACCGCAGCCGGAGCCCGTTCGTGGTTCAAGAACTGCAATGCCCAGGTTTCGGCCCACTACGTGGTCAGCGAGGGCGGTGGCGTCTGGCAGTGTGTGCTCGAGCAGTACAGCGCATGGCATGTCGGCTGCCTTAATGCGCGATCTATTGGCATCGAGCACGAGGGCTACGCCAGTTCGAGCAGCCATCCCGCCTCTCTATACAACGCTTCCGCTCTCCTCTGCCGCAACATCTGCGACCGACGCGGTATCGCCAAGGCACATCATACCTGCCCGCCGGGCATCCTGGGGCACGGAGATGCCAACAACTGCGTCTGCGGCGGCACACACTGGGATCCGGGCAGCGGCTGGGACTGGAATTACTTCATCGGGCAGATAAACGGTACTCCGCCGCCGCCAACGTGGGCTGCCACCTATACGGCGCACTCGTACTCGAGCAGTATGCAGGCGGGTTCGACCGCAATCGTCTGGGCCGAGTTCCGCAACGACGGCACAGGCCATTGGAAGCACGCCGAAACGCGGCTGGGCACCCAGGATCCGCAGGATCGGTCCAGCCCCTTCTGCACCTCCGGCAACTGGGTCAGTTGCAATCGACCGACCGACGTGGACCAGTCGGATGTGGCCCAGGGACAAACCGGCCGGTTTACCTTCGTTATGACCGCGCCCAGCACGCCGGGAACCTACACCGAAAAGTACAGGCTGGTCCGCGAGGGCGTCACCTGGTTCGGGCCGACCATCACCTGGACGATTACCGTCACCGCCAGCACTGGCAATCTCAACGGTACGGTAACCAATGCTTCCAGCGGTGCAGCCATAGCCGGTGCGACCGTAACGCTCACCGGCGTGGGCTCCAAGACCACCAATTCCTCCGGCGCTTACTCCTGGACGGGGCTGACCGCCGGCACGTACAACATTTCAGTCAGTGCCACCGGCTACAGCGGCCAAAGCTCCAGCGTGACCATCAACGCAGGCAGCACGGCGACCAAGAATTTCGCACTGACCCCTTCCGATACGCAGGCTCCGACCACGCCCACCCTGCAGACCGCCTCGGCGACCGGCCCAACCAGCGTGCAACTTAGCTGGAGCGCATCGACCGACAACATCGGTGTTACCGGCTATCAAATAAGCCGCAACGGGTCGGTGGTCGGCACTTCCACCTCGATCTCTTACACCGACACCGGGCTGACCGGTCTGACGACTTACACCTACGAGGTGCGAGCCAAGGACGCGGTGCCCAACTACTCCGCCTGGAGCAACAGCCTGCAGGTGACCACCCCGGAGGTGCCGCCCACGCCGCAGATCGTCTTCTCCGACGGCTTCAACGGTTCGATCAGCACCAGCAAGTGGACTCAGGGCGGCTCGGCTTTCGCATACAGCACAGGACAAACTCATGGCACGTACACGGGGGCCGGTGCGGCCTTCTGTGCGGCGAATGAGGCCGACCAGATGTGGCACCAGTTCAGCAGGCCTTTCGCCGGCGGCAAGGTCGGGGCCTGGTTCTACGACGGCAAGGGCGGCTGGAAAGCCGGCGTCTGCGGCTGGTCATACCGGCAATGTCTGTCCCTGCGCGACCTCGACGGCGCCGCCAAGATGTACATCGATAATTACTTCTACAGCGCGCTGGACAACACCAAGTACTTCTATCGCACCATCGGCTCGGGCGGCGTGTCGCATACCGCCTACGCAACTCGCAACGCCAACACCAGTTGCGATGGCGCCTGGATCTACTTCGAAACTACGGTGAATCCGGGGGCACCCGGTGCTCTCGGCACGGTGCAGGTCAAAGTCACCGACGGTTCCGGCACGTTCACCGCATCGCCCGCTATGACTTCCGACTTCTACAGTTGGGGCATCGGGCGGGTCAACCTTGGTCTGGGCTACAGTTCGACCGGCGAATGCTACTGGGACGATGTCGCCTTCCAGGCCACGGCCCCTGGTGTGCCTTCCATGTCCGCGCCGACAGTCCTGTCGGCCACGCAGATTCGCTGGAATTTCGCCCGCGCCGACAACAACATCTTCGGCTTTGACGTGGCCGACGAAGCCAACGCGATCGTCGCCCCGCAGTATCCCAACACCGGCTGGCTTGGCCGCACTTCCACCAGTTGGACCGAATCCGGCCTGAGCCCGAACACGCAGTACACCCGCCAGGTACGCTCGTGGAACGGCACCCTGAACAGCGCAGCCTTCTCCAACGCAGTCTCGGCCACCACGCCGGCACCGGCTCCGACCGCCAACAGCGTGACCGCAAGCAGCACGACCGTGTGCGCCAACGACACCGTGACCTGGACGGCCGTCGGCGGCTTCGGGCCCGGCAAGGTGCAGTACTACACCTATGATTGGGACCAAAACGCCTCGCATACCTTCGACGGCTCAGAGGCGGTCTGGTCTGCGGGCACCATCGACACCCAGGCGACCGCGGCCGGCACCTGGTACCTGCATGTGAAGGCTTTCAACTCCGAGAACGTGGCCAGCGGTACCTTTGACTATGCCTTGACCGCCGCCCCCGCCACGCAGATTACCACGGCACCCGTCAACGTTGCTGCCTGCCTGGGCGGAGAGGCCACCCTTTCACTCGGTGCGGTCGGCGGCAACTTGACCTACCAGTGGCAGAAGGACGGCGTGGATATACCCGGTGCGACCGCGGCACAACTGCTGCTTGGCAGCGTCAGCGAGGCCGACGTGGCTGTCTACAAGTGCATCGTCAGCGGTACGTGCGGAACGGTGACCTCACGCGAGGTTGATCTCAGCATCAGCGACGCTCCGCTGACCATCGACGAGCAGCCTGTCTCGAGCAGAGTCTGCCAGGGCGCGCCTGCGTCCTTCTCCGTGTCGGCCACGAATGCAGTCTCTTACCAGTGGCAAAAAGATGGCAGTGATATCGCCGGCGCCACGGGTGCGGAGTTCAGCATCGCCTCTGCTTCGACCGCTGCTGCCGGCACCTATCAGTGCATCGTAACCGGCCAGTGCGAGAGCGTGACTTCCGATCCCGCCACGCTGATCGTGAATACGCCCATCGCCCTCGATTTCGATGGCGACTGCGACGTGGATAGCGCGGATGTCGATCATTTCGTCAACTGTGCACTGGGCCCGGGCATTCCGCAGACGGACCCTGCCTGTGCGAACACCTTGCTCGACGAAGATCAGGATGTGGATCAAAGCGACTTCGCCAAGCTGCAGCGCTGCCTGAGCGGCGAAGGCTCATTCGCGGATCCAAGCTGCCTGCAGTGAGCTAAGACCAGGAAGCGGGGCGCGGGATTCGGAGCGCGAGTAGCGGAACGCGGGTAGCGGGAGACTCTTGCCTTGTCCCGCAACCCGCATCCCGCACCCCGTCTCCAATTCAACATTCAACATTCTGCATTCAACATTCTCTTCCCTCATTCCGCCAGCAGCTTCTGCGCTGCCCGCAGATCGTCGTCCGCCATGTCCAGCAGGTGGGTGGCGTAATTGCGGTTGTGGATGCCGTTGCCAATCTTGACCAGGTGGATTTCCTGCTCGGCCTCGGACAGCAATTCGAGCGCGATGCTCGGAACCTTGCCGCCCTTGCTGCGGTACTGCTCCACGCGCTGTTTAACCTGCGCCAGCGCCTTTTCCGACTCGGCCAGGTAGGCGTCGAGCTCCTGCAGCCACTGCCGCAGCAGGTCGCCGTACTTCTTCTCATGACATGACACACATGTGTCAGCGGTGGCCTGGATCAGCGGGTCACCCTTGAAATCCTCGCCCGGCTTCTGGTGGCAGGCCCGACAGTTCACCCGCGAGCCGAACATCGCATTGGGCATGGCCGGCTCCTTCTTGGGCCCGCCCACTCCCATCAGCAGCTTGACCTGCTCATCGTGATGTTTGGGATGGCAGTGCTGGCACTGATCGATAATGGGCTTGAGGAAGCCCGCGCTCGTCGCCACCAAAGTCGGCTCGATCAACTGGTGCCTGGTCGCGCCGTGGCAGTCGGGGCAACGCGCCCGCTGGGCAGCCACGTGTATGCGATGGTACTCCTCGACATCTCCGGCAGTGCGGGTCGCGAAATTCTTCAGATAGCGGGTCTGGTCGTGACAGTGCGCACACTCACGTTCGGTCACGGCGGCTCCGCCCTGCACGACATCGAGGTGGCAACTCGCACAGTCGATCTTGCGATCGAGAATGTCCTGGTGGTTCATGATGGACGCCCCGGCTCCCTGTGTGGCGGGCGCGCCGTGAATCACAATCTGCCGCGTGGGCGGCGTGTGGCAGGTCAGGCAACGCCCTGAGCCGCCGTTGAACTTCTGGTTGGTGAAGTGGCAGGTGTAGCAGCTCTGCCGATCGACCGCGAAGTGTTGCTGGCCGCTCCCGTCGTAGCTGTGGCACGAAGCGCAGCTCAGGCCCGAAAGCTGCTCCAGCCTTACCCCCATGTCCGACAACTCGAGAAACTGGGCTGCGTCGTCTTTACCCGCCTCCAGCTTGTGCCCGGTCAGCAGCTGCGCGAGCTTCTGCTGGCGGTCGGTCATGGGCTCCACGGAGGCCACCACCTCCTTGATCTCGGTCAGCACTTCCGCCGGGACCGCCGCCTGCAGCTTGGCCGTGACCTGCTCGAGCTTCTCGTTATTGTGGGTGAGCTGCGACCCCACCTCGAGGTGCTTGCTGTGCACGAAGGTCACGGTGGGCGTGCGCTTCACCTCGGTTTCCACCCCGGCGATGATGCGCTTCTCGGTCCGCACCTCACCGATCGGCAGCTTCTTGTCCATGAACTTGTGATCCCCGTGACATTCGGAAACCAGGCAACTGGCTTCATTCACGTGGGCACGCGGGCGGCTGCTGCCGTACCGGCCGCTGAAGTAGCTGGCCATCTGCGACAGGCCCTTGAACTTGGCATGGATGGTGTGGCGTTCCCCGGGCGCGTAATGGCAGTCCACGCAACGCACCCCCAGCTTGGTGGAGTGAACGTCATGGCTCCAAGACTGATAATACGTCTCCATGACATGGCACGAGCGGCAGAAGGTCGGCTTGGCCGTGTAATACTCCGCGCCGCCCATACTGGCCGCGATCATGGCGATCATCACGCCCGCGCCCACGAGCAGCCGCTTCTTCCACGACCACACCCGACGAACCAGGGGCGGAAAATCAGGGGTCATGGAATCCGACTTCTTGTCGGCATCGTAAGAGTTATTGTGGCTGGGAGTCTGCATTCATTCCCTCACTACATAGGCGAAAACGCTGTTCACGTGTTTGTACTGTGCGAGCAGCCTTGATGATCGTGACGTGGACACATATTGCGGTATAATGTCGGGCCGGTTCGCGAAGCTCATGCCCGCCTCGCTTCGGCGCGAGTATATCCGAAGAGCCGGTTTGCGGGCAAATCATGATTTCCATCCAGGATGAGCGGATGCCAAGAGTTGTCTCTGGTTTGCGATCACGCCATATGCAAGTACCCAGCGCGAGTAAGTTGTGTTTTTCCTTGATTTTTACGCTATGTCTCGCTTCGGCTGCGCCCGCTGAGGCCACAGACGCAGTTGAGTACACCGGCAGCTTCGTGCGCGATTATCGCTCGCAAGGTGAGCCGGCCATGCGCTTGCCAAGCTCCGTTGCTGTCAGCAAAGATGGCACCATCTACGTGGCCGACGGCGTCAACGATCGTGTTCTGCAATTCGCATCCGAGTCCACCGCACCGACCATCATCGGCGAAGTGGGGGACCAAACACTCTCGCGCCCTGAGAGCGTGGCGCTGGATAACCAGGGCCGACTCTGGATCACTGACAGCGGACATGAACGCGTCCTCGTGCGGGGCGCGGATGGCACCCTGATACACAAAATCGAGCCGCCCAAGCCCAAAGGCGGTCAGGCTTTTGACCCAACCTCCGTGGCTCCTATCGGCGACGGCAAGACTGCCTGGATCGTCGACAACGACAATCATCGCCTCGTGCAATGGAATGAAGACACGCCGGGCAAGTTCGAATCGGTCGGCAAGTATGGCCTGGCCCTGGGACAGTTCAACTATCCGTTCATGATCGCAGCCGACTCGACCGGCCGCGCCTTTGTCTCGGACTCGCTGAACGGCCGCGTGCAGATCGTGGACTCGCAGGGCAAGTTTGTCGGCATTGTGGGCCGATACGGAGCCGACCCCGGCGAGTTGTATCGACCCAAGGGCGTGGCCTGCGATGCTAAGGGCAATGTCTGGGTGGCCGACGGGATGATGGGCGTCGTGCAGGTCTTCGAGCCCAGCGGCCGCTTTCTCGGCGTGCTGCGAGACGCCAACGCCAAACCGCTCAAGTTCGAGGCTCCGACTGGAATCGCCTTCGGGCCCAAGGGCGATCTCTACGTCGTGGAACTCCGGGCCGATCGCGTCCGCCGCATACACGTGGACAGCAAGGCACGACCCAACGCCATGCCCGAGCCTACTGGCCAGCGCGTGGTGGGCGGGGGAGGGCAGTCGCCCACCTGCACCATCTGCCACATCGACTGGCTGCCCGGTATTTCCGAGGATGGCCACACTGAGATCTTCTCGCCCCCGGCGGCCGCACCCAACGCCCCGCTCGTCAGCCGCGACTTCGTATGCTTGTCATGCCACGACGGCTCGGTGATCGACTCGCGACGCCGCGTCTGGCTCGAGCACGGCCATCAAACCGGCCAGAAGCCGCCGCCCGGCATGAAGGTGCCCGACTATCTGCCGCTGGT
>JBJKSL010000401.1:0-4674 GCA_046704145.1 Phycisphaerae bacterium | reverse complement strand
GCAGGTGTGTTGGATGCCCCGGACAATCGCAAGCCCCTGGCCGGCGGCTACCCATGCTCAAGACTTAATCGGCCAAACACCCACTTGTGAACGTGGTTTGTTACGTTCAACAGCCGATCATCGCCGATTGTCTCAACGTACCGGCTGGCCATGTCGCCTGGATCCGCGTGCCCCATGATGAGGGCCGCGGCCGGCTGGTCATTCACCGCGTCGGCAATCGTTCGGTGAATACGGCGTAAGGCGTAGAAGCCGAGCCCCTCTCGCTTCAACTCGAACTTGTCGAGAACCGCCCTGAACCGCAGGTTGACGGAGTCAACCCAGGTGCCCCCGTCTCGCTTTCGGCTTGCCTGGAATCGTACCCATCGCCGGCCAGTGCTGGTGATGAAGACGAGCCCAGCGTCAGCGGTGTCCCGCGTATCTGGCCGGCTGTCCATCGCTTTGCGAATCGCCTGCACCGTCTCCCTCCACAGCGGACACCGTCGGCGGGCACCGGTCTTGGGCCGAGGGAAAGTCACAAAGCCGGCCTTCAAGTCGACGGCCGACGATGGCAACGCGGCAATGTCGCTCTGACCGAATCCGCAGTTGAGCCCCAGCAACACCATTGCCTTCAACGGCACGCCCGCCGCCTTGATGATCTTGCGTAGCTCGGCAGGTTCAAGCATCCGGCTCGGTTTGCTCGCCCGTGCCTTGCGGATCGCTTTGAGCGGCGGTCCTTTGAACTGCCCGAACTTCGGCCCCTTGTCCAGCAGGTCCGCTTCGACGGCGTGCTTGTACGCTGAACGAACGATCTGCACGCGCTTGGCCAGTTCGGTAAGCCCGATGCCTTTGGCCAGGTGGGCGCGAAATGCTTCGAACTCTGCCGGGGTAATATCCACCGCCGCCCGATGCTTCCCGAAGTAGGCGACGAACTGGGCGAGCGTTCGATGGTACTCCTCGAAGGTTGACCGCCGTAACTCGCCGCTCGTGACGCGGTTCTCTTTCACCGTCATGAATGCGTTGCACAGTCCGACCACGTCCAGGGCGTCTCTGTTTTCTTGCCCACGCGGGGTGCGCCCGGCAAGCAAGTCATCCTTTTCGCGGTTCCACTTGTCGAGCGCGGCTCGTGGGTTCGACCATGGGCCGAAGTAGTGAAATCGGCCTTTGATCTTGCGGCACCATCGGCCGCTCGGATGCGGCCACAGCGGGAAGTCTTTGTCGGGCTTGCTCGGCTTCTGGGTTTTTCGTAATCTGGACATTGTTCGTGGCCCTCGCTGCCTGTTTTGGGCCCGGCCAATACAGTGAGTCTTTAGGCCGGGTGTCAGATCGGGTGTCAAACAGGATAGCGGGGTTCCGAACGAAGTGCAAGAACGCCAATAAACATCGGCGTTTCGGGCCCATAGCTCAGCGGTTAGAGCAGGCGACTCATAATCGCTTGGTCGGGGGTTCGAATCCCTCTGGGCCCATCCCCATTCTCCGCATCAGCACACGCGAAATCGGCGTTCTCGTCGCCGGTGTGTGCTTCTGCGCCGACCGCGACTTCATCACCTTGCGCGACCTCTCCCGGCGTTTCCGCAGCGCTTTTTGCAGCGCTGTCCGACTCCGGCTGAGCAATCCCCGCCGCCGTGTCAAAGTGCGAATCGAGAACCATCAGGTAATGTCGGCGGCTGACGTCCTCAGAGTGGCCCACCCAAGCCGCTACCACGTGGCCGGGGTACTTCTCGCTCCATTCGGTTTCCCGCGACCGTCTGAGCGTCTGAAACGTGTCTTCCCAGGGAATCAGCCCCGCACGTCGGACGATGACTCGGAAGTTCCGCCGCAGATTGTTCAGCCCCAGGGTGATAACCTTCGTCTGGCCGGGCTCGGCTTCGGCAAAGGCCTCCTGCAGGATCGTCTGTAGCCGGGGCTCAATCGGCACGATCCGGGTTTCCTTTCCTTCCCATCGTTCGGTCTTTGGCGACTTCACGATCATACGGCCGCGCTCGAAATCGATGTCGCCCCACTCCAGGCCGTGCGTCTCGCTGGGCGTCCTCAATCCCGCGAGTCGCGATAAGCCGAACAGCGCCTTCCATTGAACGTTCGGGCACTTCTCGATGATGGCTTCGGCTTCCTGAGCCGTCACGTACCGCTCTCGCTCGGCGGCAATACTCCGACTCACGAGCTTTCTGAACGGGCTCTTCTCGATCAGTTCCTTATCGACCGCGCCGTTGAACATCAGCTTGGCGTTCCGAGCGTGAAGCCGAACAGTTCCTTCGCTCAGTTTCTTGGCAACCAGCCAATGCCGCCACTCTGAGGCGTCGCCCACGGTAATCTCGTCGATATGCCGATCCGCGAAAAAATCCTTCACCATTGCGGCCGTCCGTTCCAGCTTCTTGATGCTGGAGGGTTTCAGGTCTTTGCGACTCTTGATGTACTGGTCGCACCAGTCGCCAGCAATAGGTGCTGTTGGTTTGGACTCCGCCGGTATCCTGGGGGACACCAACTCGTACTTGGCCAGCTTGGCGTGCATGTCATCCGACAGCCCAGCGACCCATTCCGAGACCTCCGGCTTCGGCGTGACGTTCATCACCGCCGCCGACAACAGGCTCTCGAAGCGGCTCATGAATTCCTTGGCATCCTCATGCTTGACCCGCCCCAGCCGAATCGTCTTGCGCTCACCCTTGAGATCATCAAACTGGATCACTCTGAGGGGAGTCTTGCCGCTGCCGACCTTGAACAGACTGGCCATCGTTCACTTCCTGCCTTTCTTCTGCTCGGGGAGCACGGCCTTCATGCCGATCACCGACGCAATCTTGTTCAGTGCATCCATGCTCAGCCCGGCGTTGCCGACGCGATTCATGAATCGGCTGATGGTCGAATCCTCGACGCCCGATTCAATCGCGATGGCATGGCGGGTTTGGCCGCTGCCGTCGATACACCTGCGAACCTGATCCGCGAATGAGAGTTTGCTTGCCATGCTCCTGTATATACACCACGTTTGCTTTTACGTCAAAACAATTCTGCCACAATCGTGCGGGCGAGCCTGTGAGTTCGCGATTGCCCGCGCCTGTTGCTCGGCTTCGTGTGCCGGCCCGTCCCATACCTTGGCGCCACCAACTTCGATGAATGCTTTCCTCGGAAGGATCGCGACGACGACGGCCGGCACACCGTGGGCCCGGCACCAAGCACGCCAGGCGAGCAGGGCCGCGATCGTGCGGCCGCTGCGGATGTAGTAGCCGTCAATCTGGGCTTGCTCGATGGCCTGCCGTTCGTCGAAGCTCAAGACGCTCATGCCTGATCCGCCGTGCTTCTAAAGCTGGGCCAGCCTTCGCAGACCACAATGCCACCGCCTTCGTTGCAGCGGTCGGCGATGCTGCTACCGACAACCGCCGCGAACTGATCCAGGGTGATGTTGCCCATAAGCACCGTTGGCAAGCATCGCTGATAACGTTCGTCCACCATCGCGGTGAGGTGTACCTGTTCATTCTCCGCGCCGAGTCGCTCTTGAAACTCATCGATCACCAGCAGCCAAGGGCAGGACCACGCGCGCAGCCAATCCAGTTCCGCCGCGCCTCTTCGATCGCTGTACCGGGCTTTGAGATCCCCGAGCAGCTTTAATGCGGTGATGATCTTGGCGGGTCGCCCGTGCTGCCGGATTGCCTGCAGGACGGCCGTTGATGCAATCTGCGTCTTGCCCCGTCCTAGCTGGCCGATGATCGCGAACGCATGACGGCCGGCGGTGAGTTGCTTGCGAACCGCTCCGACTGCTTTCGCGTATGCCGATCGCTCCTGGGGTGTCCAGCAGTCTTTCCCTTTGAGCTTGTCCAGGCTGGCAGCCACAGAGCCATGCCGTTCGCTGACGCCGCACTCGTCGAGCATCCGACGCTGTTCCAACGCCTTCCAAGAGCACTTGGGGCACAGGCCGGCATCATCCAATGCCGTCGCGGCGACCGACGCCCTGCAGCCGCTACACCTGGGTCGGTTCGGTTCACCGGTTGGCGACTCGGACTTCGACGTGCTCGCCGGTCGAGGGGAAGGATCGCCCACCGGAGCAGAGTCCGGGGCGATCTTCGGCGAAGTGCTCCCAGTGCTTGACGAGCGCTTCCGGCGTGGACGCGACCTTCGGCCATGCTCGCCGGTATCGTTCGAGGCGGATTCTGATGTCATTGGCTTGTGCTCCCTTCGCTTTCAGGTCGGCGACGATGCGGCCGACGCGTTTTTGTTCTGATGAAGTGACGGGGTTGAGGTTGAAGGCGGTACACAAGGCATCCCAGACCAGATCGGGCTTGCGGGGGCTGCGCGTTGCCCGTTTCTTCTGACCCTCTGGGGCGTCTACATCACCAACACTTCGGGCCTGAGTAAGTGGGGTTAGAGTAGGGGGCAAGTTAAGAGGGTAAGCTTCGCTACTACCTCGGGAGCGCGTCACCTCTTTTTTGGGAGCGCCTGCCCTCCGACCTGGGAGCGCGCTCTCGTCTCGGAAGCGCTCCCACGTCGGGAGCGGGGCAAAGATCGTGGCGTCTCCTTCTGTCCTCCCTGCGATCTGGAGGTAGAGGCCGATAGCTGCGCCGGGATTGCTTTTGTGCTCTCCCTTCTTGCGGCCGGCCCGAAGCGCTCCCGAAACGGCAGAGTTTCCGATCTTGAACTCACGCGCTACTTTCCGGTAACTCGTCCACGCCCATCCTTTCTTGTTATCGATCATGAGGACCACGGCTGCCGCGG
>JBJKSL010000400.1:0-3663 GCA_046704145.1 Phycisphaerae bacterium | reverse complement strand
TTACACAGCACTCCCCGCACCCCCGATGCAACGACCGCGCCTGGTTGCAACGACCGCGGCTGCCGCGACACAAGTTCTTCTCCTGTATTAACATAAGTCGTTGCATCCGCGCCCCTGCCATCGCTTTTTGCTTGCAGCACAAATGGCAAAAGTCGGGAGCACGACAAAGATGTCCGAAATGTTGCGAACGTACCTCGGATTTCAAACCGAAGTTCCGATGCTTGGGTAGATTAGACCTCCGCGCCGAACGGTTCGTCACGAACTGACCGCGGTGTGTCCGACCGAAGCACGCAACGAAGGTCGTCTGGTCTGCGCTTGTCGAGGTGACCGCGAGCACACAGCCAGCCCTGCGAGCTGGCGGCATACTTCCACCCAATGCCTCGGTTGGCCCTGGTAACGAGGGGTTAACGGGACAGCCTCATGCCTGCTCCACGAACCGCTTTAACGGGTGGGCCAGCTCGGATCCGTTTCGTTACTTTGCCTTCACATCGTAGCAGAGCAAAAGGTTCTGGTCGCGGATGTACAGCTTGCCGTTGGCGATCACGGGATGTGTCCAGGCCCGTTCCCTGGTGCGATTGGGCTGATTGAACCGGCCACGCGCGACGTATTCCTTGGGGTTGGCCTCCACCAGGTAGAGCGTGCCCTCGCGGCCCTCGTTGCGGCAATAGAGCCGGCCGTCGGCGTATACGATCGACCCCTTGCCGGGCCGCCGCTTGTCCCACATCACCTTGCCGGTCTTGAACTCGACGCACGTCAAGATTCCCGGCTCAAACGACCCGTAAAGATAACCGCCCACCAGGACCATGCCGCCGTGTTGGTTCTTCATCTTGTTGCTGAAATACACCTCTTCGGCCTTGACGCCGTCCTTGCCATCCTTGCTCAACTTCACCGCGCCACCACCGGCGTCGTACGCCGTGGACGCGAATACGATTCCATCGTGGTAGATCGGTGTGGAGCACGGAATGCGGTGCGTGTTGGCCGGCTTGTCGTAGCGCCACAGCAGCCTGCCATCGGACGCAGCGACCCCGGCAAGGGTCGTTGACGCGAACTGCACGTACTGCCGAACCCCCTCGAAGTCGATGACAATGGTCGAGGAATAGCCGGCCGAGGAATCATTCCCGTAACGGGGATTAAACTTCCCGGTGGGCACCTTGCACTTCCAGATCGGCTTGGCACTCTTTTTGTCGATGGCGACCAGCGTCGCGTCCGGGCCCCCAGAGGTGCAGATGATCTTGTCCCCATCAATGAGGGGCGATTCGCAGTAGCCCCACTTCGGCATGATGCCGCCGAGATCTTTGACGAAGTCCGTGCGCCAGACCTCCTTGCCTTCCGTCGTAAAACAGACAAACTCGCCGAGGTGGCCGAGGATGTAGATCCGATCACCCTCCACGGTTGGCGTGGCGCGCGGGCCGGAAGGCTGAAACGCGAACCCGACTCTGCCGCCGCGTCCGATCTTGGCCTTCCACACCTGCTTGCCGTCCGCTTCGTTGAGGGCGAACAGCCAGGCCGAGCCGTCGCTGTCGCCGGTCGTGTAGATGCGGTTGCCGCTAATGGCGACGCCGCCCATCCCCTCGCCAATCCCGTTCGCCTTCCAGACCAGTTGCGGGCCGTCCTTGGGCCATTCCTTGAGCAGGCCACGTTCCTTGGAGATGGCGTTCCGATCAGGGCCCTGCCACTGGGGCCAGTCCTCGGCGACGGCAGCCGCGCCGGGCAGGAGCAACGCGAGACACCAGGCATAGCGTTTCATAGACGAATCTCCTTGATTAGAAGAGCACACATTCGTTTTCGCTCTCCTTCGATGCTTGCGGGTGATTGTCGCCGGTCTTACTTGCCGTACTGCTCGTCGCTGACGTGCTCCATCCAATCGACCATCTTGCCGTCGAGCGCTTCCTGGATGGCGATGTGCGTCATGGCTGTGGTGGGCGCGGCACCGTGCCAGTGCTTCTCGCCCGGCGGGAACCAGACCATGTCGCCGGGATGGACCTCCTCGACCGGGCCGCCCTCGCGCTGGACTCGCCCGCAGCCGGCCGTGATGATCAGCAGCTGACCGAGGGGGTGCGTGTGCCAGGCCGTCCGAGCGCCGGGCTCGAATGTCACACTCGCGCCGGCCGCACGTGCCGGATTGTGGGCCTGGAACAGCGGGTCAATGCGGACCGAGCCGGTGAACCACTCGGCAGGCCCCTTGCTGGACGGCTGTGTACCGACTCGTTTGATCTCCATGCGGAACTCCCCCTCTTTCACTTCGATACCTGCACGGCTCGCGCCGGATGCACTCAATGTCGCCTGCCACATCTCCTCAACGAATGAATGGTAGGGCGGGAGGCCGGAACACCGGTAGCCCGATCGTCCCGCTCCCTTGCCTAATTCTCCACGACTTTGAGAGCGCTCACGATCGCGAGTGCAGGCGGCGGTTACAATAGAGATGGGCCGAGCGAATTCACGCGAGAGGAAGGAATAGACGTGGCGACCGACGAGCTAACAAAACTCGCGTCGGCCGTTGAAGGTCAGGCGACCGTGGACGGCGTGTACGAGACGGCAGTACCCGCGCTCAGGCTGTCTCGGTTCTCGGCGCCCTCGGACCTCGCCGCTCTCGTGTATGAGCCTTGCCTGTGCATGGTGGCTCAGGGCGCGAAGGAAGTGCTTCTGGCCGACGAGACGTACCGCCTTGACCCCGCGCAATCCCTGCTCGTGTCGATCGATCTCCCCGTGACCGCCCGCGTCGTCGAGGCGTCCCCACGCCGTCCCTACCTTGCGGTTCGCCTCGCCCTGGACCCCGCAGTGGTCGGCGAACTCCTCGCTGACGGTACAACCACCCCGCGGCTCGGCCCGCCCGCGCGAGCGATTGGCGTGACTCCTGCGGAGCCGCTGTTGCTCGACGCTATCCGCCGCCTTGTGGCCCTCCTCGATTCCCCTCAGGACGTTGGGCCGTTGGCGCCGTTGGTGCTCCGCGAGATCACGTACCGCTTATTAACCGGCCCGCAGGGGGTGCGGCTTCGCCAGATCGCCGCCGCCGGTGCCCCGGCCCAGCGGATCGCCCACGCAATCCGCTGGCTGAAAGGCAACTTCGCGGACACCCTCCGGGTCGAGTCGCTGGCAAAGCGCGTGGGGATGAGCCTGTCGGCATTCCACCTCCACTTCAAGGGCGTGACGGCGCTGAGTCCGCTGCAGTATCAGAAGCGGCTGCGCTTGCAGGAGGCGCGGCGGCTGATGCTCGGCGAGGGGGTTGACGCTTCCGAGGCCGCCTTCCGCGTCGGCTACGAAAGCCCGTCGCAATTCAACCGCGAGTACCGGCGCAAGTTCGGTGCCCCGCCGCGCCAGGACGTGATTACCCTCAAGGCCGAGGCTTAGTCAACTGAGTTTGCCGGTTATCGCACCGACGCCGTGCCGTCCGACTCGTGACCTGTCGCCGCAGCTGGCTTATCGACCTCGATGCCGGATGCGCAAGGGTTACGACCAGCAGGACAAGTCCATCGGAAACTCGTCCACCTGCTTCGGTGGTCCCAGCTTCCTCGTGTCAATCTGCCGACGAAACTCTTGCCTGTACTCGTTCACGGGTCGAGATTGCCAAATCCCAGCTTGATCGCTAGTCCAGCTGTATGAATGAGGAGGTGTCAATGTTGTAACCGTTCATCATCAGGAAAGCAGAGACGGGCACGATAGTCC
>JBJKSL010000399.1:0-7216 GCA_046704145.1 Phycisphaerae bacterium | reverse complement strand
CCGCCGTCATTCAAAAGGAATTCCCCAACCGCGAGATCTACTTCTTCGGCAATACCGACAGCGACCCCATCAAGTACAGCAAGTGGAAGGACAACTACGAGCTGAGCTGCCAGCGGGCCCTCTCTGTCGTGCGCTACCTCAAGGCCGACGGCGTCAGTAACAACACCGCCGCCTGCGGCTGGGGCGAGAACAATCCCGCCGTCCAAGCCAACACCACCGAAGGCAAACAGGCCAACCGCCGCGTCGAAATCTACGCGATGAACGCCAAGCAGTAGCCGCGTTCACGGGAACTTACGATTACCGTACTATCGGCAACGCCAAAACCACGATTGCCGCTTCTTTCAAGGCTACCGCGTGATCCGCGTCACGGGCATGAACCCAGTGCGGTGGGCGCGAGCATCCAGTTCGTCAGTGGCGTCGACTCTGTTATCCCTGTTGTAATCGTACGGATTCGTTACGCCGGCAGGGAAGAAGCCGGTTCTGCGGACACGAGCGTCGAGCTCATCGGTAGCGTCAACCGGAATGCTCGTGCCGAAGCTGCCGCTTTCCGCACGCACGTTGCCCCAGTAGGACACGTCGTCGCCGTCCACCAAGCCCAGGCCGGCGGTCTTCACGGTGACCTTGAGCCAGCCATTCTTCACCGCCGAGGCATCCGGGAAGGTAATGAACACGCGGGTCGTGCCAGCCACCGGCGTATCGGCAACCGCCTGTATCGTGGCGGTGCTGATCACGGCTGTGCCCGAGCCCAACCGGCCCTGGTTCACGAACTCGAAGTCGGCGGCCGAGATGGTGTAACCGGCCGGAACGTTGTCGATCTCATAGACCAAGCCGTTGATACCCAGGTCATAGCTGGTCCAGTTGGCGAACTGTGCCTGACCGTCGCCCGGCAGCAAAGCCTGCTTGTTGGGATCCACGGCGTCCATGTCGTCGTCATGATTGGTCGAGCCGGGGCCCGGCTGGATAACAGCATTGTTGCCATCCCAATATGAGTTGTTGTAGAAGACCTTGCGGGCCGAAACCCCGCCCGGCCCACAGTCCCAAGCCAGGATCACAAATGCCTGCGAGCTGGCAACAACCGTGTCCGCCTTCTTGGCGAAGCTGCCGTAGCTGCCGTAGTTCGGCGTCTGGTTGTACCACTGCACGTCGCCATGCAGAACGTTGGTGCCTTCGGCCGAGGGCACAACCTTGAGCACGTAAGTGCCCGTTGGCAGATAGCTGACGTTAATCTGGCCTTCGAACAGCGGACGATCATCTTCCGTATCGCTGCGGACACCAAACGTCCAGGTGTAGGGATCGTCGGCGAAGTAGTAGTTCTCAAGAGCGGCGCCCCACGGATCCTTGACGCCAACGCCGGGCAGATAGCCGTTGCCTGCGGTCAGGTTGGTGTAGAAGTAGTTCGTGTAGCCGGCACCGAAGCCCACCAGCTTGCCACCCAGAGTGGGATCATTCACCGCCACGATCGGCTTGGAGCGGTCCAGATCCTGGCCGCCGCGGCCGTTGGCCGTCGGGTACCAGCCGTAATCAAAGCCCGGGCCGCCGGCCGGATAACCGGTCACGCCACCGGCCGGAGGATCGATCAGTGTCCACTTCTGGGCGATCGGATCTTCCTGCGACAGCGAACGGGCGAACGCCGCGTTCTCGAGAATGTCCGTCACGCCGCCGTCTTCGTCACCGTCGTTGATCTCGCTCCAGAAGCCCATGCCGGTCGGTGCACAGTTGAGGGCACCAGCCACACCGGGCGTACCGCTCTGGCAGGCCATCTCGGCCGCACCAAAGTCGGACACGATCGTGGTCGGGGTGCCGCTGGCATCAGCATTCCACAGTTCCAGGTCGAACACCAGGTTGGCCGCACCGAACGACTCGGCGCCGGTGCCGTCCCCAGTGTTGATCGCACCCGAAACCGAAACGCGAACCGCCCAGGTGAGGTCTGGCCCGTCCTCACAAAAGTTGACAACCCTGGGGTACGCACTGACCGTACCCGGCGTAAATGCCGGCGACTGCCCGGCCTCGTGCTGGACAACATGGTCGTCACCGCCCAGCTCCAGCGTGTAAGTCACTACGGTCGTGCCATTTACGCCGGATGCCGCAAACAACGCCCACATCGACACAAAAGCCACTCGCTGAAACATGGTTGCCTCCTCCGTTTTGCGTCCGGGTGCTCCAGACCGCGGGAAATGCCCTACCCAGTGATATTCTACCGGGAAGGTCGGCCAAAGTCAGCATGTCCGAGAAAATTGGAGAAGAAACGTGCCCCCCCCCGGCGGAGAAGTGACAGACTAATGGCTAGCCAACGCTGCCGCAGAGCCACCCAGCACATCCACGCCAAGCCGCTCCAGGGCCACGCTTAAGTCACGAATCCGCATCGGCCCGGGCAGAGTGCCGGCCGTGGTGATGGCGAAACCGGAGGAGGACGCCTGCCGCAGATTGCCGTGTACGGCCTCCAACTGTACGGTGCGCGACTGAAAAGCACTACCGCAATGACGCCCCTCCGCCACCGACAGTAATACATCAGGTTTGTACTTGAACTGCACGTGGAACGCCCGCCACAGTCGATCGACCACATCCGGGTAGACGTGATTCTCCGTCGCTGCGAACAGCGTGCCATCCTGCGCGAATCCGCGCGCATCAAGCTCCCCCCGCCCCTTCAGCTTGTTCCAGATGGGCACCAGCTTCAAAGGATCACCGCTCGCCGGCTCGTAGCGATACCCCAGAGCCGACCGCCTGATCCGCGCTTGCCCGTCACGGCTGAGCACCACCAAGCTGCCGTCCGGCTCCGGATACGCCGACAGCTCGATGCCATCCACCTTCAACGCGTCGCGCGCCACCGGAGCCGGATCGTGCGTGTAAATCGCCGCACAACTCACCATCGCGAACTCCGGCACGATGATGTCGCGCGGCCCGCTTAACCGCGTGGTGACTCTGTACCCCATCTTGCGAAGCGAATCCGCCAGCGGGATACGCTCGCTCCTGTAATAGCTGTGCCCGTGATCCGACAGCATCGTGATGCGCAGTCGCCCGCGAGCCTTGTACATCATCTCATGACAGAACCGATCCACCAGCGACAACGCCAGCGCATGCCCCTTCGCCCCCTGCAAAGCTCCCAGCGCAGACGTGCCCACGCTGTAACCAATATAGGTCTTCTTGTCCGATGCGAAGAAACCATCCTGGATCTGGCGCAGCTCGTGCTCAAACCAGGGTAGTTGATCGAGGTACGCCGACCCGTGCGCCAGATGCGACATGCTGTAATCGACCTTCTTCTCCCAGCCTGCTACGCCGCCGTTCAAATACAGCCCGTACCCGTCAGTCTCGCTCTTGCCGTCGTAGTAATCGGATTCGATGGCCACGCCCGGAGTCAGATGGAAGAAGTCGATCAGGCACGGATCAGTCATCACTGGAAACGGCGGTATGGTCCGCACCGGCCTTGGAAACAGCCGCAATTCGCCGCGATCCCACGCCTGCTGCACCATGCCGTAGGGAATACTGTCCAGGATCAGCACCAGGTCCCGCTTGCGGGCCGTCGGCATTCTCCGCAGATCGATGGTGGCGTTGTGTCCTTCAGAGAGATAGTGCAGCGCGACTACTCTGCCGTTCGCTCCCAGTTCCTCCCCGTAATCCGCCTCGCCGTCACGATCGGTATCGAACCATTGCAGCGTGACAGCCCCCGCACTCTGCTCCACGCGCACCGGTTTCGCGGGAAACAACTGCGGCCCCGGCCCCGCACATCCCGCCATCGTCGTCACGACAACGACCATGCACAGCACGGCAATCGCCGCCACGGCCCGCTCCGCAAACATCGCGTTTAGCCGCAATCGCGAAGCGATGCGCGCTCTGCTATCCATGAACAACTCTTCTGTCATCATATCAACAAACCATCGTACCAAGCGCAATTGAAATCTGCCTGAGCACAATAGCATAGGTTCCCACAAACAGGAGGGCTTGCCAACCAAGACGACTCCCAAGGCGCGCAAACAAAAAAGGCCGCACCCTCGCGAGGGGGCAGCCTCGATTCTCTTAGGTAAAGGCAACGCTGCAGGATACGAAGAGTGTGTCGCGATCAAGCGCGATCGCACCGCCGCCTCCGCCGCGGGACGACACACATCGCCATCCCGCCCAGCAGCAGCAGACTGCCCGGCTCAGGGACCAGCCCGAAATTGCTGCCGCTCCTGACATCATCAAGCTGCAGGCTCGCAGGCGTCACCAGGCCGGTGAACATGTTGCCATCACTCGAGTCGCCCGTGATGATGGCTGACAACAACATACTGTTGACCAGGGTGGCCATCTCTTCATCAGTCAGGATCTCGCCAGCCTGTGCACGGGCCTGCAGATCGGCGATGGTCGACTTGAGGTTGGCTTCTTTGACGGAGCGCGAGCTGAACTTGGCGAACGGATTCTCCTGCCCCGCAGCGGTAAAGAACGGATCGGTAATCGCGGCCAGGGCATCCGCGTAAATGTTGCCGGAGATATCGATGGGCCCGACGTCAAAGGCCAGGCTGCCGTCGCTTTGCCCGAGGAAACCTTCCGTGCTGTAACTACCACGGTTGGAAATGTCTATGCGCGTGTCGTAGAACCCCAGCACGTTGATGTCCGTGCTCACGTCCGCGAGCATGCTGCCGTTGATCGTGGTGAAGTCCTGAATGCCGTTGTTAATCTTCAGTGTGTACGGCAGAGCGTTCCCATTCGTGCTCCACGAGAACGAAGCCTGCGGAATGCCCCGCAGCGTGTACCCCGCCTGAATGGTCGACAGGGTGGGCGTCGCACTCGAGCCAAGCTTCAGATCGGCGAAGCCGAAGTTGTAATCCTGCCCAGTGTAGACCGCGTTCAAGTTGATGTCCCAGCCGTTGCCCAGATAGTTGCGCTGGCCGGAGAACTGATATCCAAACTGGTCGAGGCCAAAAGCCACTTCCCTCCAGACACCAGCCTGAGCAACCGCCGCCGGAATCACGATCGCCGACAGAGCAGTGAGCCATCGTTTCTGCGTCATTATTACGTCTCCCTGTTCCCTACAGAGCCGGTTTCTGTGCGCCTTGTCAGAGCCGGATCCTACTGAACCCGTTGCGCTCGTCAGAGCCGGGTTCTATTGAACCCAGTGCCCTTCGTCAGCCTGGTTCTACTGAACCCGGTGCCCTTCGTCAGCCTGGTTCTGCTGAACCCGGTGCGCTTTGTCAGAGCCGGGTTCTATTGAACCCGGTGCGCCACCTCAAGGACTAATCGCGCCAACCGGGCAGACCCCATAGTCTACCTCCACACAAACATCGGGACCAGTTGGCAGCCTGTGAGATTTGCACAGCCCACCGTCCCGACACTACACCGGCGCGTAGTGGTTTCATCGGCTTGGAACCGCACCCAAACCATTACAAAATGCGGACCTTCGCGAAGACGCCAAACCGTCATCACCGAGGCCACGGCACTCAGCGAACTCGTTGCAACTAACAGGCAAGAATAAGCTTAGGACTGCTGCCCCATCATATAAAGGAAGCGCAAAATACACTGCGCACCCAGGCGGAAGTCCCGCAGATGGAAGAACTCGTTGGGGCTGTGCAGGTTGCAGTTAGGGTCGGCAAAGCCCAACATGATGCTGTCCGCACCCAGCACCTCCTTCAGCAGCGGCAGAATGGGCAGCGTGCCGCCCTCACGCAGGATGGCCGGCGGATTGCCGTACGTCTCAGCCAGGGCCTGGCGAGCAACCTTCATGGGCGCCGAATCCAGTGGAGCGACATATGCCCGACAGCCGCCATGCCCACCGCTGATCTGCACGCGAACGCTGGGCGGACACAGCGAACGGACATAGTCGTCGAACGCCGCCGAGATCTTCGCCGGATCCTGATCGGGCACCATCCGCATGGTGATCTTGGCCGTCGCCCGCGAGGGAATGATGGTGGACGAGCCCTTGCCCGTGTACCCGCCGAAAATGCCGTTGACATCAAGCGTCGGACGTGTGCCGCGACGCTCGACCGTGGTGAAGCCCGCTTCGCCATGCGGAGCCGGACTGCCGGTGGCTGCCAGCAGCTTCGCATCAGATATGTCCGTCTCCAGCAGTGCCTTGCGCTCCTCAGCGGTCAGCGTCTTCACCTCATCGTAGAAGCCGGGGACGGTCACCCGGTTCTGCTCGTCGTGCAGGGCCGCGACTACGCGAGCCAGAATGTTCGCCGGGTTGGCCACCGCACCGCCATACACTCCGCTGTGCAGATCGTGGTCGGGCCCCTCGATGACGATCTCCTTGCCGATGATGCCGCGCGTGGCCTGCGTCAGCGAAGGCGTGTCCACGTCGTACTTGGACGTATCCGAGATCAGCACGTGATCGCACGCCAGCAACTCACGATTGTCCCGCAGCAAACCGGGCAGATTCTTGGATCCGCTCTCCTCTTCGCCTTCGATGATAAACTTCACACGAACGGGAAACGGCAGACCCGCCTCGCGCAACGCACGCGCCGCCGCCACGTGCACCATCACCTGGCCCTTGTCGTCCGCACTGCCGCGGGCCAAGATCGCCCCGTCGCGGATCGTCGGCTCGAACGCCGGCGACTTCCACAGACTCTCATCGCCGATGGGCTGCACGTCGTAATGGCCGTAAACCAGAAAGGTCGGCGCGTTCGCATCCGCCGCCGGCCCGGTGTCTGCAAACACAGCCGGATGCCCGGCAGTGCACATGACCTCCGCCTTCAAACCCGCCGCCGCCATCTGGTCGCGCAGCCAGTTCGCACACGCCACCAGGTCGCCCGCATGGTCTGGCTGTGCGGAAATGGTCGGAAACCGCAAGAACTGCAGCAGATCCTGCTCCAGTTGCTCGCGATGCTGTTCAAACGCTGCAAGGGCTTTGTCAATGCTCATGTAGTCGGTCCTCAATTCATGGTTGCTCGATGAACCGACTATCTTAGCGTCTAAAAACGCCCGTGAAAAACCGCAGGACTTTACCCTCAACAGAATCGCACACCCGTCGCCCTCTCCCGCGTCGCCCCTCGCCGCATCTCCGCGTCTCCGCGTCGCACAACCGCTCTTTCCCTCCCCGCACATCCTCTCGTATGATTCAGTAGTCATGCGTCGGTCGACCGCACATCTGCCGCTACACGGAGGCAAGGCTCCCGCCTGGCTCTTCGAGCGTATGCACCGCATGGCCGGCTCCATCGTCCAGCTCATCGTCGAGGACGCCGGCCCCGCCGAGATGCTCAACCGTCTGGCCGATCCCATGTGGTTCCAGGCCTTCGGCTGCGTGCTGGGC
>JBJKSL010000398.1:0-6383 GCA_046704145.1 Phycisphaerae bacterium | reverse complement strand
ATCCAAGACCGCCTGAACCGCTCCACCGGCAAGTACCAGATCGTCAAAGTCTGGCACCTGTAGCCACAACGTCGCATGTAGGACACGGCCGATCTTGGAAACGGCGCGGGACAGTATAATGTCCCGCGCCGTTCTTTCTTGTGGGGTACAGCAACTGTTCGTGGCGGCGTTCCTGGAAGCGCTGGCGTGCCTCCTGTGCGGCCGGGAGTTGAGTAAGCCGGAAACTTGAAAGAGGCCGGCCGGGTGCCCCATCCCTTGGCTTTGCAAGGGGTGGGGGATATGCTGCAATTATGCCCCAGCACCTGCGAAGACATGACGAACTGGGCCACATTCATTTCCTGACCATCTCATGTTACCGCCGGCTCCCCTTCTTCGGGACGCCTGACGCTCGCGACCTGGTCGTGCAGTGTATGAAGCTATCGCTTGAACGACTGCAATTCCGCTGGATCGGCTACGTCATTATGCCCGAGCACGTACACTGGCTCTGTTACGCCCAAACCGACGAAGAGAGACCCATTCCGATCTCTTCCATACTGCATTCAGCCAAGACCGCCATCGGCATGAAGATCAAGGACTACTGGCGAGAGGTATGGTCGGCGCGCCGCACGCTCGGCAATCCGCTTCTCGATCATTGGGCAACAGCCGAGGCTAAAAGCAAGCCGATCTGGACCACTCGCGGCATTGACTTCAACGTGACGACTCAGGAGAAAACCCTCCAGAAACTCGAGTACTGCCACAACAATCCGGTGAAGCGCGGCTTGGCGAACAATCCTGGGGACTGGCCGTGGAGCAGTTTCAATTACTACGAGGGCACCGGCCGCGTGCTCTTGGACATGAACTGAGACGGCTGCTGGCCACTCATCTGACACGCACATCGCGTGGCTCTCGGCGGAATTCTGCATATCCCCCACCCCTTCGCAAAAAGACGCGAAGGGATGGGGCACCCAACTCCTTCCCCCCTCGCCGTTGCGATAGGTTACGGGTGCGCGAGTGTGCGGGTGCCCCATCCCTTGGCTTTGCAAGGGGTGGGGGATATGCTGGCACATATATGCCGTTGGACGCATCCGAACCCCTGGCAACCGCACCCGCGCTCGACTCGCAGCTGCGCTGTCCGACCTGCGAGTACAACCTCACCGGCATTGCCGATCAGCCGAGCGAGGCCGTCGTCGAGTATCGCTGCCCGGAGTGCGGCAAGGCATTCGACCCCGAAGAACTCAAGGCGGCTCTGGCCGGCGCGCCCGCACCCATCCCCGTGTGGGATGATCCCAATACCGGCGCGATCATCCGCTTCATCAAGATGTGTCTGCTGACCTGGTTCGCCCCCCACCGCCTGGCCCGGCGGTTCCCCAAGCACTGCCACGCCAAATCGGTCAAGAGCTTTGGCCGAACCGTGCTGCTGGTGGCCTGGACGCAGTGCGTACTCACGGTCGCGGTCTGCGAGGGTCCGCTTTACGCCGCGATCATGTTGTTCGCCTATGTCGCGTTGGTACCCGGTATTCTCGTCTTCGAAGCTGCAGCAGGCGGAGTTCAGCCTCGCGAGCCATTTACTTCACCAAACGCCATGGGAATAGCAAACCCCAAGGCTCGCGACTACTGGACGGGACTGGCTACTTGTTTCCGTACCTTCCTCATACTCGAATCTGCCGCGATCAGCTTGATCATACTGAGCGATGTTTTGCGGATCGGCATCCTGACCGCTATCGGATTCTTCGGCGTCTTTGCGGTCATACCGGCGTGGTGGTTTTTAGGTCTGACGCTCACCATGGCCGTACAACCGGTTTCCCTTCGCCAACGAGCTGGCGACATCGCGGTGTTCGCAGTCATTCTGACGGTCACGACGATAATCGTGGTAGCGGTCTACAGTTGCCTCTTCGCGTTCTTGACTGCGATCATATCCGCGTTATGACCGACTGCAGGAAGCAGGCGTCCGACGCCTTGGCCCTGCCGAAGTCGAGGCGTGCGGCATTCTGCATATCCCCCACCCCTATTTGTATTCCAACGATTGTTACGCGCGGGTATTTAAGGAGTCGCGGGTGAGCTGATTCTGGCTGGACCCAGCCCATCTGATTTCTGGAGGTGATTTACATCTCGATTGGCAAGCATAGCCGCGTCCTGCCGCACCTTTCCTTTGCCATATGCCCCATGGCTGGCGTGATTTAACTAGCGAGGAGGCTGCCGGAGGTAATCGCTCGACCGATTTCACGACGGCGGAGCGGATGGCGGCCCTGTCCGAATCCGCGACACCCCCTGTGCGGGCTCAAAAACGCGGTTTCCAGTACTGAATTCACTGATTGCCGGCACCGTATACCAAACTTTAGGCTAACATCATATCGGCGCGCCCCCGGCACGGGACTTGCAAAGACTCCACCCATCGGTAAAACAGGCCCCTTCGGGCGGCGGACCCGCCAAGACGGACCAGCTAACCTGACAAAAGGCTAACCACTACAAGGGGGCCACGACGGCAACCCCGGCACGCGGCCGGCACCGCCAAATGTGGCGAGGAGATATCGCAATGGCTGAAGGACGAATTACGACACTGGACGGAAATGAGGCAACGGCAAGCGTCGCCCACCGCACGAACGAGGTGATCGCCATCTACCCGATCACCCCTTCGAGCAACATGGGCGAATGGGCAGACGAATGGTCCGCCCTGAGCAAGCGAAACATCTGGGGCACGATCCCGCAGGTCACCGAAATGCAGTCCGAAGCCGGTGCGGCCGGCGCGGTCCACGGTGCACTGCAGGGCGGAGCGCTGACCACCAGCTTCACGGCCAGCCAGGGCCTGCTGCTGTTCATCCCCAACATGTACAAGATCGCCGGCGAACTGACCAGCTTCTGCATGCACGTGTCCGCACGCACGCTGGCCACCCACGCTCTGAGCATCTTCGGCGACCACCAGGACGTTATGGGCTGCCGCATGACCGGCTTCGCCCTGCTGTCCAGCAACTCGGTGCAGGAGGCCCACGATATGGCCTGCATCGGCCAGGCCGCCACGCTCGCGGCCCGAGTGCCCTTCCTGCACTTCTTCGACGGCTTCCGCACCTCGCACGAGGTCAGCAAGATCACCCGGCTGACCGACGAAGAGTTGCAGGCCATGATCGATGAGAAGCTCGTCAAGGCCCATCGCGAACGAGCCCTCACCCCCGACCGCCCGCTGCTCCGCGGCACGGCCCAGAACCCCGACACCTTCTTCCAGGCTCGCGAGGCCTGCAACAAGTTCTACACGGCTTGCCCGGCCATCACCCAGGAAGTGATGGACAAGTTCGGCAAGCTCACCGGCCGGCATTATCACCTGTTCGACTACGAAGGTGCCCCAGACGCCGAGCACGTCATCGTGGCCATGGGCTCCGCTTGCGAAACCATCGCTTCGACCATCGAGTACCTCAACGCCAAGGGCGCCAAGCTCGGCGTGCTGAAGGTTCGCCTCTATCGCCCGTGGGCACCCGAGATCTTCATCGCCTCGCTGCCCAAGAGCGTCAAGAAGATCGCCGTCCTCGACCGCACCAAGGAGCCGGGCTCTGCGGGCGAGCCGCTGTACATGGACGTGGTCAGCGCACTGCAGGAGGCCAACGCCACCGGCACGCTGCCCTTCGCCATGCCGCGGATCACCGGCGGCCGCTACGGTCTGTCCAGCAAGGAGTTTACCCCGGCCATGGCTAAGGCCGTCTACGATGAACTGGCCAAGGCTGCCCCCAAGCCGCACTTCACCGTCGGCATCGTCGACGATGTGACTCGCCTGTCCCTTGATGTGGACGACAGCTTCGAGGTCGAAGGCCCCGACGTACACCGCGCGGTCTTCTTCGGCCTCGGTGCGGACGGCACGGTCGGCGCCAACAAGAACTCCATCAAGATCATCGGCGAGGAGACGGACAACTACGCCCAGGGCTACTTCGTTTACGACTCCAAGAAGTCCGGGGCGGCCACCATCTCGCATCTGCGGTTCGGCAAGAATCCGATCCGATCGCCGTACCTGATCAAGCAAGCCAGCTTCGTGGCCTGCCACCAGTTTGTGTTCCTCGAGAAGTACGATGTGCTCGAGTACGCTCAGCCGGGTGCGACCTTCCTGCTCAACGCCCCCTACGGTCCGGACGAGGTCTGGGACCAGATGCCGCGCGAGGTTCAGGACGAGATCATCGCCAAGAAGCTCAAGTTCTACGTGATCGACGCCTATGACGTGGCCCGCAAGACCGGCATGGGCACCCGCGTCAACACCATCATGCAGACCTGCTTCTTCGCGATCTCCGGGGTGCTGCCTCGCGAGGACGCCATTGCCAAGATCAAGCAGGCCATCAAGAAGACCTACGGCAAGAAGGGCGAAGAGATCGTCAAGCGCAACTTCGCCGCCGTCGATGAGACTTTGGCTCACCTGCACGAGGTGAAGGTGCCCGCCAAGGCCACCGCCGACCGCACGCGTCCGCCGATCGTCGCGGCCGAGGCCCCCGACTTCGTCAAGAAGGTCACCGCGGTCATGATGGCCGGCAAGGGCGACCTGCTGCCGGTCAGCGCCTTCCCGGTGGACGGCACCTACGACACCGGCACCACACAGTGGGAAAAGCGCAACATCGCTCTGGAAATCCCCATCTGGGATCCGCAGGTGTGCATCCAGTGCAACAAGTGCGCCATGGTCTGCCCGCACGCAGCGGTCCGCGCCAAGGCCTTCGATTCCTCCTACCTGGGCAAGGCTCCGGCCTCCTTCCGCTCCACCGATTACAAGGGCAAGGAGTTCAAGGGCCAGAAGTTTGTCATCCAGGTAGCCCCCGAAGTCTGCACGGGCTGCAAGCTGTGCGTCGCCGTGTGCCCGGCGAAGGACTAGTCCAACCCGAAGCACAAGGCCATCAACATGGAGACCCAGATCCCCATCCGTGCCCGCGAGGTCGAGAACTACAACTTCTTCCTCTCGTTGCCGGATCCGGATCGCACTGCTTTGGGCGACAAGCTCAACGTCAAGTCGAGCCAGTTCTTCCGGCCGTTGTTTGAGTACTCCGGTGCCTGCGCGGGCTGCGGCGAGACGCCTTACGTCAAGCTGCTGAGCCAGCTATTCGGCGACCGTCTGTTGATCGGCAATGCCACTGGTTGCTCGAGCATCTACGGCGGCAACCTGCCGACCACGCCGTACTGCAAGGACGCCAACGGACGCGGGCCGGCCTGGTCCAACTCACTGTTCGAAGACGCCGCCGAATTCAGCTTTGGCTTCCGCCTGGCTGTGGACAAGCACATCGAGCAGGCCCAGGAACTGCTCGCCAAGCTCTCCGGCCAGATCGGCGACAACCTCGTCAAGGAACTGCTCGAAGCCGATCAGGCCAACGAGGCCGGCGTGAAGGCACAGCGCGAACGCGTCGAAGCCCTCAAGGCCAAGCTTGCCAAGGTCGATTCGGCCGATGCTCGCCGCCTGCTCATGCTCGCTGACTACTTGGTCAAGAAGAGCATCTGGGGCGTCGGCGGTGACGGCTGGGCCTACGACATCGGTTACGGCGGGCTCGACCACGTGCTGAGCATGACCCGCGACCTCAACATCCTGGTGCTCGACACCGAGGTGTACTCCAATACCGGCGGCCAGGCCTCCAAGTCCACGCCGCTAGGTGCCGCTGCCAAGTTTGCCGCGGCCGGCAAGGAGATCGCCAAGAAGGACCTGGGCCTCATGGCCATGAGCTACGGCCATGTGTACGTCGCGACCGTCGCCTTCGGAGCCAAGGACAATCACACCGTCCAGGCCTTCCAGGAAGCCGACAGTTATCCGGGACCGTCGATCATCATCGCGTACAGCCACTGCATCGCTCACGGCTACGATCTGGCCTACGGCCTCGATCAGCAGAAGCTCGCGGTGGACAGCGGAATTTGGCCGCTGTATCGCTACGACCCGCGACGCGTGCTCGTCGGCGAGCCGCCGCTAATGCTCGACAGTGAAGGTGGCAAGGTCCGCGTGGGCGACTACATGCGGAACGAAACCCGCTTCCGCATGGTCGAGAAGATCGTCGCCGAGCGGTTCAAGAGGTGGGCCGTTGACGCTGCACACGCTTCCGAGCGTCGCGTGGCCGTGTACGACCACATGGCCAAGCTCCGCGTGCCCCGCGACGGCGCCACCGCACCCAAGCCCGTCGAAGGTGCACCCGAGAACGTCAGCAAGGAGTAAATAACCACTTCGGCAGAACGCCGGTCCCGCCAAGCGTGGGACCGGTGCCCTGCCGAATTCCGAAAGGATTGCGGCAGTCTGCTGCCGCTCTGGTGTGGGACCGGCATCTTGCCGGTCCAGATGACCGGCTGGAAGCCGGTCCCACATAACCAAACGCACGACAGTGCTTCTAACAAAGGAAACTGGAGGTCCCGGAAATGGATCTATCAATCAACTACCTCGGCTTCAAACTCCCGCATCCGTTCATGGCCGG
>JBJKSL010000397.1:0-3481 GCA_046704145.1 Phycisphaerae bacterium | reverse complement strand
CACTGAAGCTTTGCGGGACGTTTCGTTCCGACTGGCTCCCATTCGCGAGAACGTGGCCGGCGAGATGATCAAGGACATTCGCTCTTACCGCCTGCTCGAAGGCGTGCGCGGCGAACGGCCGAGCGATACCGGGGCCATCGCCGATTGCCTGTTGCGGCTATCGCAACTGGTGACGGACCATCCGCAGATCAAAGAGTTGGACATCAACCCGCTGATCGTGTATGCCCGCGGTCAGGGTGCGATGGTGGCTGATGCAAGAGTGATTCTTGGGTAGTTGGGAGTTTGTAGTTCGTAGTTTGCCAAGGCAAGAAGACGCGAACCAAACGATATGGGTTTCTGGCTCAAAGCATATAGCTCACAGCTCATACGCATTCGTGTAGTTTTGCGCGCGGCGGGTGCCACGTAAGTCTATTCCGGACAGTGCTTGGGCCGCCGCGGCGGGCACGAGTTTCAAGTGTGATCGGTATCATAGCCTTTTCGAGGTTTCTACATGTCAACTGACTGGCGATCGAAGTATGCGGAGAAGCTGGTACCGGCGGAGACCGCGGTGCAGAATATTCGCCGGGGCAATCGCGTGTTCATCGGCTCAGCCTGTGGCGAGCCGCAGGCCCTGGTGCGGGCCATGGTCGAGTCCGGCACCAACCTGACGGACACCGAAGTGGTGCAGATTCTCACGCTGGGCGTGGCCCCATATGCCGACCCCAAGTACTCGACCAGCTTCCGCGCCAACGCGTTTTTCATCGGCAACAGTCTGCGTGGTGCGGTCAATCAGGCTCGCGCCGACTACACGCCGGTCTTCCTTTCGCAGGTGCCGGCCCTGTTTCGGACGGGGCAGATCGGCATCGATGTCGCCCTGGTCATGGTCAGTCCGCCGGACGAGCACGGCTTCGTGAGCATGGGCGTGTCGGTGGACATTACCAAGTCGGCGGCCGACTCGGCCAAGGTGGTCATCGCGCAGGTCAACCGCCACATGCCGCGGACCTATGGCGACAGCTTCCTGCACGTGAGCCAGATCGACTGGCTGGTCGAGCATGACGAGCCGTTGCTGGAGTGGCCGGTGATCGATGAGCCGGACGAGATCTTCCAGCAGATCGCCTTGAACGTCTCGCGTCTGGTGCCGGACGGCTCGACGTTGCAACTGGGCATCGGCCGCATCCCGGACGCGGTGCTGCACGCACTCAGCGACAAGCACGACCTCGGCATTCACACGGAAATGTTCTCTGACGGGGTGATGAAGCTGGTGCTGAACGGCTACATTACCTGCCGGCGCAAGATGGTGAATCCGGGCAAGATCGTGGGCAGTTTCGCCGCGGGCACAAAGGCGTTGTTCGACTTCATCGACAACAATCCGATGATAGAGATGCGTCCGTCGGAATACACCAACGATCCTTTCCTCATCGCTCGGCATCGCCGCTTGGTGGCGATAAATACCGCCCTGGAGGTGGATCTCACCGGGCAGGTTTGCGCGGATTCGCTGGGTCAGCAGTTCTACAGCGGTATCGGCGGGCACGCGGACTTCATTCGTGGGGCGGCGATGGCCGGCGGCAAGCCGGTGATCGCGCTACCGAGCACGGCCGTCACCAAGGACGGCTTGCGCTCGCGAATCAGTGCCGTGCTCGCAGAGGGAGCCGGCGTCATCACCACTCGTGGCGACGTGCAGTACGTGGTGACCGAGTATGGCGTGGCCTATCTGCATGGCAAGACCATGCGTGAACGAGCCATGTCGCTCATCAATGTCGCGCACCCGGATTTCCGGGCGGAACTGCTTCACGCGGCCAAGCGTCGTCGCATCGTCTACCCGGATCAGATTATGCCGCCCACGCGTAAACCGTATCCTGCTGAACTCGAAACAGTGGTCAAGGTCAAGGATGGGCAGGAGGTGCTGGTGCGGCCGATCCGCCCGGACGACGAGCCGAAAGTTCGCGAGATGTTCTACAAGTTCAGCGAGCAGACGGTATTCCTGCGTTATCACGGGCAGTTGAAGTCCATGCCGCACAACAAGCTGCAGGTGTTCTGCAATATCGACTATGACACAGAGATGGCTCTGGTCGGTGTGGTTGGCGATGAAGAACGCTCGCAGATTATCGGCGTCGGACGATACATGACCGATCCCGGTAAGAGAACGGCAGAAATGGCTTTTGTGGTCGGCGACGATTGGCAGCGCCAAGGCCTGGGCACCTACCTATTCCAGCGGCTGATCGAAATCGGCCGGAGCGAGGGCATCCGCACGTTTACTGCGGACGTGCTGTCCGAGAACAGCGGCATGCTCAAGATCTTCCACCGTTCGGGGATGAACGTAGAGACGAGCACCGATGAAGGCGTGGTCCATGTGACCATGTCGGGTGCCGACGAGCATCCTATCAAGCGGCCCTGAGCGAGTGCGGCCGGATTCAGGATGCTTTCAACTCACTGAAGGCCGGGATTTGTGGCGAGCGTGTTGCTCGGGGTGTTCTGCGCGGTTCGCAAACGCAGCGACTGTGCCCATTGGGCGATGCGTGCCGGCTCTGCATTGCCGGGGTCGGCTCTCAGTGTCTCTTCGATCAATGCTCCCACATGGAAAGTCTCGAACCGCTCGGCAACGTCGATTCGTTGTTGCTGGCCGGGCAACTTGACGATGAGGGGGACGTGGGTCAGGAGTGCGGGCTTCAGATCGGGGCGCAAGTCAGGGTCGACCTGCCAGGTATGATCTGACGTGATGATGATGGTTGCATTCTCGAACCGCCCCGCCTGCTTCATGGCGGAGATGAACTCACCGATCAAGCGATCCAGATACCTGAGATGCTCAATGTAGTATTCGGGCGTATCGTTGGCGGCGTGCGGCTCGCCGTTGCGGTCGAAGATGAACGGGCCGTGCGGCAGAGGATAGTGTATCAAGGCGCAGGTGTTGGTGGGGCAGTGGTTGATGATATCAAAGATGTCACGCTGCATCTGTCTGTGAAGCCCCAGGGCAAAGTGCATATCCAGGTGCCAGTAAGCTTTACGATAGAACAGGTTCAACGGGCCGTCGGTGCAGTACTTCATCGCGCGGAGCGCGTGCAGGGCTGATTGGCCCAGCAGCCCGCTCTCGTGGAAGTACCAGGAGTAAGATCGGACCACATCGACCTGGTTGCCCAGCCATGTGGCGTAAGGCAGGGCGAATCCGAGCAGGATGGTGTGATAGCCGAGAGATTTCGGCGTCACGAAGAGCGATTTGAGTTGCGGCGTGGTCACGGACTGGCCGTCGCGTTTGAACCCCACCTTGCCTTTTTCAGCGAAGGGGCTCAGGTCTGTCTGATAGATGAGGCCCGGTAGCGAGAACGGGGTGAAGTCGCCAGGTGAGTGGGCATCGTGAAACACAAGGGACTGTTGCGACAGGGACTTGAGATTGGCGAAGAAAGGCCGCAATCGGCCGTGTTCGTAGGACCTCTCGTACGACCACATATCGAACACGAACAGGTAAACCGGCCCGGCGGGCTTCTCCGAATTTGCTACGGGAGTAGCC
>JBJKSL010000396.1:0-7163 GCA_046704145.1 Phycisphaerae bacterium | reverse complement strand
TTCACTTGCCTGCTGCTGTACCTGCTTCTCTATCTGGGCAGCCTTCAACTTAGCCTGGCGCAGCAACTCCTCCGATTCGCGGCGAATCCGCTCGGCTTCCGCCTGGGCCTTGGTTACAAATGCCCTGGCTTCTTCCATCACGTCGTTGAGACGCAATATGCGAAGCTGCGAGGCAGGCAGGCTGCTCGCCGTACTGGCCTTGATCACACCGGACTGTTGCAGCACCTTGTCCATTCCGTATTCCGACCGCCAAGCTGCCGGCTCCACACACAATCGATCCGGCAGAACACCGGTTTCGCACAAATCACACCGGCTACATTTGAAACTTGTGCCCGCCGCAGCGTCCCAAGCATTATCCGCGATAGACTTATGGGCACGTCGCCGCGCACAAAAGGACGCGGATGCGTATCACACCACTGCATCCGCATCGCCGCGTCCCTGCAGCACAATCTCGCCAGCATCCTCAAGCCGCCGCACGACATCCACGATCTTCTGCTGGGCCGCCTCGACATCGCTCAGCCGCACGGGACCCATGTACTCCATCTCTTCCTTGATGAGCTGTGAGGCACGCTCCGACATGTTGTTGAAGATCTTGGACTTCATTTCGTCGCTGGCCGTCTTGAGAGCCAGAGCCAGCTGATCGTTCTCGATCTCCTTGAGCACCGACTGTATGCCGCGGTCGTCTATCAGCAGGATGTCTTCGAACACGAACATCAGCCGGCGAATCTGTTCGACCAGGTCGGGGTCTTCGGCTTCGAGTGTCTCCAATATGCCCTTTTCAGTAGCCCGGTCGGCGAGGTTGAGCATCTCTGCCACCGCTTCCACGCCGCCGACCTTCTGGAACTGCTGCGTCATGATGCCGCTGAGACGCTGCTCCAGGCCTTTTTCGACTTCGCGGATGACCTCCGGGTTGGTCTGTTCCATGTTGGCCACCCGCGTTACCACTTCGATCTGCTTGGCTGGCGGCAACCCGGCCAGGATCTCGCTGCCCTTGCTGCTCGGCAGGTGCGAGAGGATCAGCGCGATGGTCTGCGGATGCTCGTCCTGCATGAAGGTCAGCAGGTTTTCGCTTTCGGCTTTCTGCAGGAAGCTGAACGGCTGCTGCTGCACCGAGTGCTCGATCTGCTTCATCACCCGGTTGGCTTCGTCCTTGGGCAGAGCTCTTTCGAGTACCAGCCGGGCGTAGGCCAGCCCGCCCTCGGACGCGTACTGCTTGGCCAGGATGATGTTGTAGAATTCCTCGACGATCTTCTCCTGGTCGTCCGGCGGAATCATGCCCAGCGAGGCAATCTCGCGAGTCAGGTCCTCAACCGAATCGCGGTCCATGTGCCGCAGGATCAGGCCGGCCATCTCCGGACCCAAGGCCAGCAGGAACACACCGACCTTGGTCAGGCCGGTGTACTCCACAGCTTCGTTCTCGCTCTGTTTAGGTTTGCGCCCCACTCGGGTGTTGGCCTTCTTCGTCAGGGCAGCTCACGCGCGTTCGTTGCCACGAGCTGCTTGAATCACAACTGTGCTCAATTGTTTTCCGCGTCGATCCAGCGTTGCAGCACACCGACTGCCATATCGGGATCCTGCTTGACCAGTTCCGCAACCTGCTCCACGAGCTTCTGCGAACGCAGGGTGCTGTCGTCCACCTCGCGTCCGACCAGCAGGTGTTCCGTGGCCTCGGCCTCGCCGATGGTGTCATCACCGGCGTCGAGTTCATCGAGTTCTTCGTCGGCCTTCCTCTTGCGCAACGGCGAAGGCGGTTCCTCGCCCGGCAACACCGGGCCTTCGCCTACGCGGCGCACCATCATCAGCATCATGAACAGGCTCACGACGGCCAGACCGGCCAGCCCGGCCTTGCTGCCGTACATCTGAACGAGCTGCATCACGTTGTCACTGCTGAAGGCCCGGGCCGGCTCGCTGCCGAAGGCACCGCCCAGCATCAGACTGGCGTTATCGTGGAACCAGGCCACCGCCACCTGGGACTGGGCTTCCTCGGACTTGGGCATAAGCGTCTCAACCTGCGTCTTGATCTTGCTGAGTGCGTTCTTGGTGGAAGCTGCGGCGTCCAGTTCGTCGTCGCTCGGCTCCTTGCCGTCGTTGGCCTGCTTGTAGATGCCGGCCAGGAAGGACCGCGGCACGTTGATCGAGGCCGACAGGCTGATCAAGCGGTACGGCCGCACCGCTGAAACAGTTTTGGTGACGTCTTGCTCGGCACTGTAGGTTGTTTCTGTTTCGCTCTCTTCGGTACGGCTGCCGCCGCCGGCAACGCCGTTCGGAGAGCTGCTGTTGGGCACCAGGCCGGGCTCACTGGCCTGGTTGGTTTCGTTGGACTCCATGGTCTTACTGCGATCCTTGACCGCGACCGGCTTGCCGTGCTTGAGATCGGTGATTTCCGTGGTCCGCGGGTCGAGGTCCGCTCGCACCGCCACGCGAATGCCGGGGATGTTGTCCAGCAAATCGTGAATCTGGGTGGCAAAGTAGTTTTCCTTCTTCTGGCGATATTCCAGGTCGTCGTCGTCCGCGAGTTGCCCGGGCCGCGGGCCGCTGAAGGTATGTCCCTGCGTATCGGTGACCTGCACGTTCTGCAGTTGCAGCCCGGCGACCGCCCGGCTTACGAAGGAGGCCATGGCTCGAGCCTGGGCCTTGTCCAGTTCGTGATTGGCCTGCATGGTGATCTGCACGCTGGCCGTAGGAGCGACGGCCACCGGGCCGATCGTGCGTCGCGTGGTCTTGTCGAGAAACACGCGGGCATCGCGAACGCCGTTGAACTGCCGCAATCGCAGCGAGAGCTCGTTGGCGAGAGCCACGTTGCGACGCCAGTCCTGCTCGTCACGGCTGAACCAGGGGCTGGAATTGGCGATCAGCTTGTCGAAGGTGATGCTGATGTCCTGCGGCAGGGCGTTGGACTGGGCCAGTTGCGCCTGCAACTGCATGACGCTTCCGGAAGGCACCAGAATGCGGTCGCCGGAGATGGTGTACTTGATGCCGTCGGAGTCCAGTTGCTGGCGGATGGGGCCGAGTTCTTCGGCAGTGATGCTCTGGTCGAACAGCGGCACCATATCGCTCTGGCCCGCCCAGCTCAACAGCCAAAAGATAGAGAGCATGACCAGGGCCGCACACGCACCAATCGCCAGCCGCTGCGACGTCGTCAAGCCGGCCAGGTGTGCCTTTGTCTGCAGTATGAGTTTTCTGAGGAACTCCATTTCCGTCAGTCTCCCGAGAAGAGCTATGAGCCGTGAGCTATAAGATGCAAGACGCTCCGCGTCCCTTTCGTCTCAACTCTGCACTCTAAGCTCTCTTTCACACCCGCATCTGCTGCAGTTCCTGATACGCTTCGACCATCTTGTTGCGCATCTCCATGAGCATGCTGAAAGCCACGTCGGCCTTACGCACCGCACTGAAAACGTTGGCAATGTCTTCAGTCTGGCCGGTGGCAAGTTTCTGCACGCCGTCAGCGGCTTCCTGCTGCAGTCTGTTCACTTCGCCGAGGCTGTCGAGCAGCACGTCCTTGAAGGACTTGCCATCCGTCGGGTTGGTCGAGCCGATCTGTGAGGCCTTGCCCAGCGGCCCCGCAGCTTGCCCCGGCTGAATACTGTTTACCATCAGTGGATCCGGCATCCGCTAGCTCCGGTTATTGATTCTGGAAGTCAGAACGCTCAGGCCAGTATTCGCATTGACCCGGCGATCATTCGCTTGGTCACATCGATTACCGACACGTTGGCTTCATACGCTCTCGACGCCAGCATGGCGTTGGTCATCTCGGTGATCGGTTCGACGTTGGGAAACTCCACGTAGCCCTTCCACTTGCCGGACTTAATGGCGTCCGGATGATCGGGCTCATAGACCATTCGCCCCTGCGACTTGTCGGTCATCACTTTGGCCACGTGCACGCCCGGTCCGCCCTTGCCGTTGCCGGCCTGAAAGACCGCGAAACGCCGCTGATACGGGCCTTGGCCTTTGGCATTGCGGGTGGTCTGCGCGTTGGCCAGATTGCCCGCGATGGTGTCCAGCCGAATCCGCTGGGCGACCAGTGCCGATGTGCTGGTATCGAGTATTCCGAACATGTCTTCCGTCTCTTTCGTCCGTGGTCAGTGGTCCGTGTTCGTCCTCTATGCGACTGCTGCCTCTCAATCACCGCCTACTGCCCGGTGCCGCGAATGGCCTGAAGCAGGTCGTGGTACTGCACGGTCAACAGTTCGGCCATCGATTGGTGCATCATGCCGTTCTCCGCCAGCAGCGACATCTGCCGTTCGATGCGGGCGTTGGTCTGATCGTGGAACAGCACGTTGTCCGCCGGGTCGTTCGTCGGCGTGAACTTAAATGAGCCGTCCCAGTCCTGCTCGAACTGCTGGTTGCCCTCGATGGACAATTCCGGCGTCCTCTCTACCTGCTTGCGGTTGACCGCCTCGGCCAAAGCCTTCTGGAACTGCTTGGGGTCCAGGTGCTTGGTCTGGTAGCCGGGCGTGTCGACGTTGGCGATGTTCTCCGCCAGCACGCGGTGCTGAGCCTGCGTGAAGGACAACATGGCGTCCAGCGTGGGAATCGCACCGCTGTTTGTGATGTCCTGAAAGAACATTCGTCACCTTTTCAGCACGCGCCAAAGCAGCGCAGAGCGAGCCGCCCGCGTGATCGCGAGAAACCGCAACCACTCAGCTAGCAAATCTCAGGCCAGTCGCCTTACCCATCTTCACGCCCGCTGCAGCCGACAGAATATCGGAACCAGGCGCAACTCTTGCCGTCGCCGCGCAATTCTTGCGCCTCCGCCCTTCCAGAGCCGAGTCCTGCGAATGCGTTTCCGTCCTTTCAGAGCCGGGTTCTGCGAATGCGTTTCCGCCCTTTCAGAGCCCAGTTCAGTGAATGCGTTTCCGTCTTTTCAGAGCCGGGTTCTGCGAACCCGGTGCATCCGGAACCGCAATAACCTCACCTTCCCAGCGCACCAGCGTCACAGACGCCGGCTCCGAAAATCTGAACTCGGCAACCCGGAAAGCCAACTCTGCAATCCAAAATCCTTTCTCTCACCCGACGGCCTGCATCTGTCGCCTTGCGGCCGCCTCCTCCCGCCACTGCTTGAGCTTGAGCCCCAGGGTTCGCACGCCGATGCCCAGCGTGGCTGCGGTCTTGGCTCGATGGCCCTGGCACTCACGGAGTGTCTTCTCGATCAGTTGCCGCTCCATGTCTTCCAGGATGTGGCCTTTTCGCAGCGGTGCAGCGATACTCTCGGCCCGCTCCAGGCTGTTCAACCACGGAGCCAGGATGTCTCTGGTCAGCACGCCATCGATCACCAGCACGCTGGCTCGCTCGCACAGATTCTCCAACTCGCGAACGTTGCCCGGCCAGTCGTACTCGCTGAGCAACTCCATCGCCGGGTCTGCCACGCGCAGCCGCGGCCGACCGGTGCGGCTGGTCGCGCGAGCCAGGAAGTACTCCACCAGCAGGGGGATGTCCTCTCGCCGCTCGCGCAGGGGAGCCAAGGTCACCGGCAGCACGCTCAGTCGGAAGTAGAGATCCTCACGGAAGCGGCGGCGGGCCACCCAATCACCCAGATTGCGATTGGTCGTCGCGACCACGCGTACGTCTACCCGCCGTGTGACGCTGCTGCCGACGCGTTCGAACTCGCGTTCCTGCAAAACGCGGAGCAGCTTGGCCTGCAGGTTCATGGGGATCTCGCTGACTTCGTCCAGCAGCAGCGTGCCGCTGTCGGCCAGTTCGAAACGCCCTTTTCGCATGCGATCGGCGCCGGTGAACGCACCGCGCTCGTGGCCGAACAACTCGCTTTCAAGCAGGTTGCCCGACAGGGCAGCACAGTTCAGGCAGAGCATCGGCCGATCCTTGCGGGGCGATGACTGATGTATGGCCCGGGCGAGCAGTTCCTTGCCGGTGCCAGATTCGCCCTGGATAAGCACGGTGTTGGAGCTGGGGGCGATGCGTTCGATGGTGCTGCGCAGGCGGCGCATCTCCGGTGAGTCGCCGACCATATCACGTATTTCGCCGTCGGTCAGCGAGCGTCGCAGAGCCTCATTCTCGCTTCGCAGGCAGGCGGTCTGAATGGCTCGATCGACCACAAGGCAAAGCTGGTCGGCATCGAAGGGCTTTTGAATGTAGTCGAACGCCCCGAGCTTCATGGCCGCTACTGCGGAATCGACCGTGCCGAAGGCGGTCATCATGATGGCCGGTGCGTCGCAGCCAGCGGCCCGGGCCTCCTGCAAGAGCGAAACGCCGTCCATGCCCGGCATCTTCAAGTCGGTCACCACGCAGTCGTAGGGCGACGACTTGATCGACTTGAGAGCCTCGATCGGATCGGCGAACACGGTCACCACGTGATCCTCACGAGTAAGCGTCTCTTCCACTGATTCGCGGAGCATCTCGTTATCATCAACTACGCATATTCGACCCATCGTTTAGCCTCCGTGCTAGCGATTCTGATTGCTGATCTTGGATTCAATCTTGTTCTGTCGCCGTGAACTGCATGGGCAGCGAAAGCGAGAACACCGCGCCTCCCGCCGGCCCGTTGGCCACCTGGACGTTGCCGCCAAGCCATTCGGCGATCTGATGGACTATGGCCAGGCCCAGCCCCATGCCGCGGTCCTTCGTCGTGAAGAAGGGGTTGAAGATGCGGTCCATGAGCGCTGGCGGCACGCCCGGGCCGTTGTCGCTTACGGTCAGTGCGATCTGATCGGGCGAAAGCTTGCGCACGCCGACGAGCACGTGCGGCTCGGAGTTGTTTAGGCTGCTGCCGGAGCTTTCCTCTGCATCGCGCTCGCGTTTGCCTTGCCAGGCCGCATCAACACCGTTGAGCACCAGGTTCAGTATCGCCCGCTTGATCATGCCGGCGTCGCTGACCATCTCCAGGTCTACCAATGCCCCGCTGATCTCGACTTGTACCTTCTTGTCCGCCGCCCGGCTCGCGGCGAGATCCACCGCCTCGCGTACGACGGCCTCCAGCCGCACCGGTCCGGGTTGCGGATCGCGCGGTCGTCCAAACTCGAGAAAATCGGTGACGATGGCCTCGACGGTGCCCACACCCTTGGCAATCTTGCTGGCCAGGCGATGCTGAGCCGGCGAGTTTCGCAGATCTTTCTCCAGCAGCGACGCGAACAACTGAATGCCGCCCAGCGGGTTACGTATTTCGTGGGCCACGCCTGCGGCCATCTCGCCCAGCGCTGCCAACCGTT
>JBJKSL010000395.1:0-9139 GCA_046704145.1 Phycisphaerae bacterium | reverse complement strand
CTGCAGGCCTGGCGCGGCGACTCGGCAGAGCCGTTCGATCTGCTGGATATCGGCTGCGGGACGGGCACGTTCGACGCCATGCTGGCAGGCTCGCGACTGCCGGCACGGATTGTGGGGCTGGACTACGCGGAGGCGATGTGCCGGGTGGCGTCGGGCAAAGCGAACGCAGCGGGCGTGTCGAGCAAACTTCGCTACGTCAACGGTGACTCGCAACATCTGCCCTTTGCCGCTGGGGCGTTCGACGCGGTCACGTGCAGCAACTCGTTTCACCATTACCCGCATCAGCAGTTGGTCGTACAGGAAATGCGCCGGGTCTTGCGGCCGGGCGGTAGGCTGCTGCTCATCGACGGTTTCCGCGACAACATCATCGGCTGGATCGCGTTCGACGTCATCATCGGCCACGTAGAGAAGGAAGTGCATCACGCCACGTGGGCAAAGATGCATGAGTACTTCGTGAATGCCGGCTTCCGCGATATCCGCCGCCGAAAGTTCAGCTTCTGGATGCCGGGGCTCTTGACGACCGGCGTTGCTTAACACCAAGGAACTTGAAGCTCATCTGTCATGCGCTCGCAAGAGTCGCAGCGCGTTGGCGGCCACGAGGAGCGTGCTGCCTTCGTGGGCGATGACGGCGACGGGCAGTTCAACCTTGCCGGCCACTGCGAAGCAGGAAAGCACGGCGATCACGCCGATGGCGAGGGTGAGGTTTTCGGCCACGATGCGGGCGGTACGACGGGCATGAGCGGCGAGGAAGCCCAAACGCTCGAACGAGTTGCTCACGATCACTATGGGGGCGGCCTCGAGGGCGGCGTCAGAACCGATAGAGGCCATGGCGATGCCGACGTCCGCATGGGCGAGCGCGGGGGCATCATTGACGCCATCGCCGACCATGGCCACGGCTCCCACTTGTTTGCGCAGTTCTTCCGCACGGGTGATCTTGTCTTCGGGCAGCAGGTTGGCGTGATAGGCGTCGAGACCGAGATACTCGGCGGTACGGCGGTCAACCTCGGGGTGATCGCCGGTGAGCATGACGATGCGTTGGAAGCCGGCGGCACGCAGTTCGCCGACGGTCTGCCGGGCGTCCGGTCGCAGGGGGTCTTCGAACAATAGCAGTGCAGCTTGGCCGTCAAAGGCCACCAGAGTCGCGGTGCGGCCGGAGGTGCGGGCGTCCTCAACCAACTTTTGCATGGTTGGCTTGACGGCGTCCGACAAGTGTTCGGCGACGAACTCGTAGCGGCCGAGGGCAACAGTTTTGCCGTCGATGCGGCCGAGTACGCCGTGGCCGGCCACCATGCGGACATCGTCGGCACGTGCAGGGTGTAGGTGGGCTTCGCTCAGAGCCTGGTTGATCGCGGAGGCCAGCGGATGGCTGCTCGAACCTTCCAGAGCGCCGGCGAGGGGCAGTATGTCCGCGCTGCTAATGCCGTCGCTGGTCACCACATCGACGAGGCGCGGCTGGCCGAGGGTCAGCGTGCCGGTCTTGTCGAAGACGATGCCGCGACAGCGGGCGAGCAGTTCGAGGTACGTGCCGCCCTTGACCATGACGCCATGGCGGGCGGCGGTGGCGATGGCAGAGAGATAGGCGGTGGGCGTGGCGATGATCAGGGCACAGGGCGATGCGACGATCAGCAGTGCGATAGCGCGGTAGATTGAGTCTCGCCAACTCAGCGAGGCGACTGCCGGCCCGAACAGGCCGACGAGCAGAGCGGCTGAAATCACGCAGATCGAGTAGGTCGGACCGATGCGGTCGAAGAGGCGTTCGAGGCGGGCTTTCTGGCCGCGAGCCTGCGTGACAAGGCGGATGATCTTGGCGAGTTGGGTCTCGGAGGCCACGCGGGTGACCTGCACGATAAGGCGGCCGGCGCCGTTGATGGTGCCGGCGTAAACCGGGTCGTTTAGCCGCTTGGGACGGGGCATGGATTCGCCGGTGATTGGAGCCTCGTCGATGGCGGACTCGCCGTCGAGGATGATTCCATCGAGAGGCACCTTGTCGCCGGGTCGAATGAGGACTCGGGCACCGATGGGGACCAGCCGAGTAGGCGTGCGGGCCTGGCGGTCGTGGCTGTCGAGCAGGATGGCGTCGGCCGGGTTGAGGCGCTGCAGCGATTCGATCGCACCTTGTGTGCGGCGGCTGGCCTCCTGTTCGAGTGCTCCGGAGAGGGCGAAGAGGAAGAGCAGCAGAGCTCCTTCGATGGGCTGACCTATGATGGCGGCTAAAACCGCGCCGAGGACCATCAGCACATCTATGTCGATCTGACGATCGATCAGTGATTCCCAGGCGGACTTAAGGCCGGGGATACCGGCGATGATGAACGCGACGAACACGGCCAAGTCGGCGAGCGGCTTGGGGCCGTGGAGTTTGCCCAGCAGGTAGCCGACGAGCAGTAGCAGGCCGGAAAACAGGGCCGACGCAAGCGGCAGATAGCGATCGAACCGTACGGCCGACGGCGTGAGAAAGACCGTCCGCGGCTGCTCATCCTCGAAGACGGCGTGATCCGCGAGGATGGGGTTGAGGGCCCGGCGGGCAGCGAATGTGATGCTCTGGGTGGTCATGCTCCGGGACCGTGGAAAAGAGTTCCTAGAAGGTAAGCGATAGCGGTGACTGTGCCGGCCAGAATGGTCCAGCGGGCGAAGGACTCGATGCCGGCTCGGACGGCCACGCCGTGACGCAGCAGGCAGAGGACAGCCAGAACGAAAGCTGCAGTGATTGCCACGGTGACGATGTGGCCGTCGCCGGCGGAGATGGCCACGAGTATTCCGCTGACCAGCGATGCAGCGCCGGTGGTGATGCCGGTAAGCACCGGGTGGTTGCGCTGTTCGAAGAAGATGCCGAGCTCTTCTTCGAGCATGACCTTGAGCAGGCGTTCTTCATCGTTGCAGATGGTGTCCACGACTTTTTCCAACAAATCGCCGCTTAGGCCCTTGGCCTGATATAGCACCCGCAGTTCCTCACGTTCGTATTCAGGCTGGGTGCGGATTTCCTCGCGTTCGCGTTTGAGTTCGCTCTCCCAGTATTGTAGCTGAGCGTAGATGGCCATGGCGTTGGCGATGCCGGTGTGGATGGCCATGCCCACGGAGGCGGCCAGAAGGATGGGCCAGAAATGGGTGGTGCCTCCGACTCCTAGCAGGATTGCCCAGAACAGAAGGACGACGACCACTGCGTCGCGGCCGGCGCTGGCGGCGTGCACGAGTTCGTAGGGACGATCGTGGGCAACCTCGGCGGCGAAAAGCCCGCGTCCGCGTCGGCGGGCGGCCTCGATGTGCGCGGCAGTCCCCGAGAGTGCGGCTTCATCATTAGCATCGAACGGTGGTTGATCGCTCATGGGTTGCTTTCGCCCCTGTGCTGCTGGCTACCGCGGTTTTGTTGCGGCCGGCCGTGTCGCGGGTGCGCTGCTCGGCTGGCTGGACGAGGCAGAGGCGGTTAGCGTCTCATCGCTCAGCAGGCACTTCCATATGTGTCGATCGCCCCAGGCCTTCAGCCGACGGCCGTTGAAGAAAATGGCCGGAGTCGAGTCTACGCCTGCCCGTTTGGCCTCTTCGATATTGCGGTAGATACGACTCCAGGTGGAGGTCCGATTGATGGTGTGGAGGTACTCGTCGCGTGAGATGCCGAATTTCTCGGCCTCTTTGAAGGCGAAGTCAGTGGTGAACTTGCCCGGATTATGGAAGTAGTCGTGGTGCACGGTCCAGAATGCGTCGTTGCCCTTGAGAAGAAAGACGGCCTCGGCAGCCACAGCAGCGGCACATGCGCCCGGGTGGAGAGTCCGGGGAATGGTCTTGTTGCATCGCGTATCAAGCGGGAAATGCTTGAAGACTATGCGGAACTGGTCTTTGAACTCCTGGAGACGCGGCTCGATGGTGGAGACTTCCAGGGCTTGGCAAGCGGGGCATAGGAAGTCAGAGAAGATCACCACGGTGAACTTGGAATCTGCTGGTCCGAAGACGGGGTCCTCGGGCGAGATGGGGATATCCTGAACCGGCTCGGCGAGGAACTTGTCGTAATTGAGGCGTGTGTCGCTGTCGTAGTCCTGCCAGCGAGCGAAGTACTGCTTGGCATAGCCCCGTTCAAGTGCGGTGCGATAGGCGAACCAGCCGGCAGCGGTCATGGCAAAGGCCAATAAGAACGCAGCAAAGATCAGTCGAGTAGATGGACCGCCACTGTCGAGCGCAGACGGTTGCGACAACTCTGCTGCAGTGCTGGGCAGCGGTTTCAGAGGTACTCTCCGCCACAGCACCAGGGTCAGAATCGTCAGCAAAAGGATCAGAATATGCGTGGTCATGCACAGCGGGCAGTACTTGCCCAGCACGGCAAACATGATGTACTCGAAGCCGACCGCACCGGCGAGTCCACTCAAGGTTAGAAGCGTCGGCACGATGTGAAGCCAACGCCTTCGCGCCGAGGGTACGCCGATGACGACGAACCAGGCTGCGAGGGTTGCGAAGTAGGCAAAGCCAACCGCGGCTGTCGGGATGGAGAGTTGATGACCGCCCAGTTCAAACCCGATCTTGCCCCACTTCGAGGCCAGAACGTCGTCGCAACTGGCGTTGGCCGTCGGCGCGCAGAGCTGCTCGAACAGCGGGTTGCCGTGGATCTGGGCGACCACGTGGTGCTGCATAAGGACGCCGCAGACCGCCAAGCCTGCGATGGCCAGGAGAAACGCGACGCCGATCAGGATGCTCTTGGTGGTCTGCTTCATGGCTGTAGCGATAGATGCTCTGCGTCAGTGCCTTCAGGCAGCGCGAGTCAACTTGGGTTACTGCGTTTCCTCCAGAACACCGGCGGGATGTGCGGATCCCGGCGTTGCTGCCTTGGCGGGCGGTCTGGCCAGGCCGAATTTCACCCCCGCAGCAAGGGCCGACCAGGTCTTGCCGTGGATGACGGTCTCCAGCCGTTTGCCATCGACGAATATCGCGGGCGTTCCGGTCACGACGATTTCGTCACGTTTTTTCTCGGGCACTTGTTTTCCGATGCTGTCCCCGTCGGCGATGTCGGCTTTCACGCGATCGATCACTTGCGGACTGGCCATGGCTTTGCGGAAGGCGGCCTCGTCGAGGCCGATCTTGCGAGCGTAAGGCATGAAGTCGCGCGAATGCTTCCATCGCTCCTGATTCTCGAAGAGCAGGTCGTGCATCTTCCAGAAGGCTTGATTGCCGCCGAGCACTCGAGCGGCCTCTGCCGCATACGCCGCCTCGCATGCCGCGGGATGCAGGGAATTACCCTTCATCACTTTGTTGCAGTCCGTGCATATGGGCCAGTACTTGAAGATCAGACGAAAAGCCGGGTGCCCTGAATTTCGCCCCATGGGCAGAATCGTCTTGTTCAAGTAGACTTCGAACTTGGCACAAGCGGGGCACTCAAAGTCGCTGAAGATCACGATGGTATGAGGTGCGTCAGGTTCTCCCCTCACCGGTCGATCTTCCACTGGGATGTTCACCACAGGCGTGAGCTGCCAGGCGAGGAGGTTGTGCTGCCAATAATCGTCATAGCGTTTGAACTTCTTGGTGTAGTACGTCTCTACCAATTTCTCCTTGGATTCGGCGGCTTCGGCTTTGTTCTTATTGAACTGAGTCATAAAGTAGTAGTGCTCGAACATCGCGAGCAGCACGGCCGTAATGAGCGCGGCCACGACAGCCACCGAACTCGGACAAAGCTCAGCAGCACCCCTTCGGTCGGAGCGAGGCGCCATCGCGGTGGAAGCAGAGTCAAGCAGGTCAGCCGCAGCTGGGGTTTCCAGATCAACAGCCGTTCGTCGCGGCCAGAGCAGAAAGGCAACCACGACCAGCAGAAGGCTGCCGGTATGTGCCGCCACACACAGTGGACACCAGACGTCCAGCTGGGTCCACATGATGACTTCGAAGAAGAGTGACGCCGCCAAGCCGGCAAGGGTGGCGAGCAAGAACAGCAGGTGGAGAGGAAATCGGGTGGCGGGGGCAGGGCCGGTGAAGAGTAGCCAGCAAAGAATGGCACCGAAGAAGGCCAGACCCAGTTCAGCGGTCGGAACGCCGAAGTAGAGCTTGTGGTCGGAACCGGTCGACACGTCCATGTCCTCGACCCCATGCGATTGCCCGGCCTGCTTCGACGCTGCGCTGGCGGGCTTGGAGGCGGCCTCCGTCTTTTCGAGTCCGGCGGGCAGCGGAGGCAGGATACTCCAACGGCTGTGGGCGACCTTCTCGCAGTTTGAACCCGGCAGCGAGGTGCAGATCTGAGCTATGAAGGGCGCGGCCGAAGGCTTGTAGTGGAGCAGAGTCAACTGGAAGCTGACCCACATGCTGACTGCACAGACGAGCAGTCCGAAGGTCCAGACGATTCCCCGAGCGACAGGCGATCTCAATGGCGTTCTCCTAAGAGCATTTGCCTTTTCGTTCTAGCGGCAGACTGCAGCCGTTCCCCTGGTTTTCGGATGTTACAGACGCCAGGCGCTTCAGGATCGACCGCACCCGTCGCCCCTGGCGGGCTCCTGAGTTTGCAGGCAACCCGGCCGGCGCTCTAAACTTGGGGCATGAGCGCACCACCCAAAGTACTTGTATTGCGTACCGCCGGCACCAACTGCGATCGGGAAACCGTGCACGCCTGGGAACTGGCGGGGGCGGTTCCGCGACGCATTCACGTCCGCGAGCTGATCGAGCAGCCCGGCCTGTTGGACGAATTCGCGATTCTAACCATCCCTGGCGGATTCAGCTACGGCGATGACATCTCGGCCGGCAAGATCCTGGCCACGCAGATGATCCACCACTTATCGGATGCCCTGGCCCGCTTTGTGGAGTCCGGCAAGCTGGTGCTGGGGATCTGCAACGGGTTCCAGGTTCTGGTCAAAGCCGGGCTGCTACCGGGCCCATTGGCGCCAACCGGCGAGACACCCCGAATCGCGGGCGAGCCCGGACGGCAGGCCGTCACTCTTACGCAGAACGACTCGGCACGGTTCGAGGACCGGTGGATCCGGCTTCGGTCGGCCAGGGCCAGTGCATTCGCTCCGGCGGGCGTGATTCTGGAGATGCCGATCGCACACGGCGAGGGCAAGCTCGTGACATGCGACGAGACGGTCCGCCGGCAGATCGCCGAGCAGGGCCGCATCGCTCTGACGTACTGTGACGCGGAATGCAAGCCAGGGCGTTACCCGATCAACCCCAACGGCAGTCAGGATGACATTGCCGGCCTGACCGACGCGACCGGCCGGGTGCTCGGCCTGATGCCGCATCCCGAGCGGCACGTGCACAAGACGCAGCATCCGTTGTGGACACGCCGCAGCGAGGATCGGGCGGATGGGCGGATCATTTTTGAGTCGGCGGTGAAAGCGGCAAGGTAAGGCAAGAAGGCGCTCAACATAAGAGTCTTACAGGAGTGCGATCCGGAGCGTCATTAAGCGGGGAGTTCACGACATTATGGGTTTTACAGACTACGAGTACGGGCGCCAGTTTGTGCCAGCCAAAGCCGACATGGGCGACTGGTCGCAGATCGAGCCCTTGTTCGACCGGCTCGACGAAGAGCCCATCGGCACGGTTGAAGAGTTAGAGGCGTGGCTGCTGCACCAGAGCGAGTTGATGGCCTGCCTCAACGAGGAGCAGAACGACCGTTACGTGCAGATGACCTGCCAGACGGATGACGAGGCGAAGGAAAAGGCTTACCTGCTGTTCATCGAAGAGATCGCCCCCAAATGCAAGCCGCGCTGGCATCGGCTGAACGAGCGTTACGTCGAGGCCTCTTCGCGCGAGGATCTGCCGGCGGATCGATATCGAGTGCTGGATCGCAGTATTCTCGCGGCGGTCGAGTTGTATCGCGAAGAGAACGTGCCGCTACAGACCGACGACGCCCGTCTCGATCAGCAGCACCAGAAGATTACGGCGGCCATGACCGTGCAGTATGACGGCAAGGAACAGACGCTGCCGCAGATGGCCCGCTACCTCGAAATGCCCGATCGGCAACTCCGGCAAGAGGCGTGGGAACTGACGGTGAAGAGGCGTTTGCAGGACCAGGGCCCTCTCGACGACATCTACGATCAGATGATCGAACTCCGCACGCAGATGGCCCGCAACGCCGACCTCGAGAACTTCCGCGCTTATCAGTGGAAAGCGTACGAACGATTTGATTACACGCCCGAAGACTGTTTTGCGTTTCATGATGCGGTGGAACAGCTTGTGGTGCCGGTGAAGCGCGATCTGCAGAAGCGGCGGGCGCAGGAGTTGGGCGTCGAGACGTTGCGGCCTTGGGATTTGGCTGTCGACCCGAAGAATCGCCCGCCGTTGCGGCCGTTCCAGAGCGGCCCTGAGCTGTGCCGGCTGTGTTCGACGGTCTTTACGCAACTGGACGCCGACCTGGGTGCGCAGTTTGACGAGATGGTCGCGGCAGGTTGGCTGGATCTGGAAAGCCGCAAGGGCAAGGCACCGGGCGGGTATCAGACGACCTATGACGAGAAGCGGAGTCCATTCATTTTCATGAACGCGGTGGGCCTGCACAGGGACGTAGAGACTCTGCTGCACGAGGGCGGCCATGCGTTCCACTCGGTGGCGTGTCGCGATGAGCCACTGGTGCAGTATCGGCATTGCGGCATGGAGATGGCCGAGGTGGCGTCGATGGGCATGGAACTGCTCGCGTACGACCATATGAACGTCTTCTATCGCGACGACGAGGAGATCGCCCGCGCCCGGCGGGAACAGCTCGAGGGTGTCATTAGTGTGTTCCCGTGGATTGCCACGATTGACGCGTTCCAGCACTGGATCTACACCCACCCCACGCACACTCGCGAGCAGCGCAACGAGTTCTGGCTGTCGCTGCAGGAGCGTTTCGGCGGAGTGGAAGACTGGAACGGTTATGAGGACGCCCGCAAATGGCTGTGGCAGAAACAGCTGCACCTGTTCAGCGTGCCGTTTTACTACATTGAGTACGGCATCGCACAGGTTGGGGCTCTGCAGTTGTGGCACAATGCACGCAAGGACAAGCGGGCGGCGTTGAAGAAGTATCGCGAGGCCCTGGCACTCGGCGGCTCGCGTCCGCTGCCGGATTTATGGGCGGCGGGAGGTCTGAAGTTTGACTTCAGTCCGGCGACGATCAAGCCTCTGGTTGAGATGGTGCGGGGGGAACTGGAGAAGCTGTATACAGCGAATCAGGTCTTGGGTTCGAGGGAGATCCGGAGTTATTCTATGGATA
>JBJKSL010000394.1:0-6596 GCA_046704145.1 Phycisphaerae bacterium | reverse complement strand
TGGCAAGATTCCGTCCCGGCGACAGGCCCAAAAGGCCTGAATCGGACGCAGAAACGTACACGACGGCGTATTACGGTCTCTGCCGCCTTGTTCCTGAACCGGTTTTGAGCTAATCTGGCTTGTTTGTCGGGTCGCCGGGACGGCGTCACGGCTCGGCCGGGCGGAAGCCTCGCTTTTACGGCCAGTCGACGCAGAAGCGGCGTCAGTTCCACATTTCGTCACAGGGCGGAAGGTGGACCTCTTTGCAGAGAACCGACCCTTTCGCAGAGGAAGACGTAAGCCATGGATGGGCAGGCACGCTCCAGACGGGTTTGGGGCCGGGCTTTGGCGATTCTCGGCTTGTTGCTGGTCGCAACCGGCGGCTGCAGCAGCTGGCAGGACAACATGACCGCCAAGCAGGAGGGGCAGGTCAAACGCCTCGCCCCACAGAACGGTACCCTATCTCAATGGGGTGCCGGTGCCGGTCGGTTTCCGCATGTCCGGGCCCGTGACCCGTGCGTTTGAGTCCGGGGGGCTGCGATTCGCCCAGCAAGAGTACTCCGGTTCGGCGGATCCCTTCGCCGTCCGCGAGTTTTACAAGGAACAGATGCCGCTGGTGGGCTGGCGGGAAGTCAGTTCCCAGAACATCAAAGGTCGGTTGACCATGCGGTTCGAGAGTGCGACCGAGGAGTGCACCATGAGTATCGAGCCCGCCGGATGGTTCAACCGCTGCACGATTGAGGTTGTCGTGCAGCCATTTAACAGGAAAGTATCGGAGCCGCCGAAGCGAGCGATACCATGAAGCAAGCCAGACGTAAAGAGCTGAAGACGAACGAACTGATTCAGTACCTGAAGCAATTGCGCGAGACTGCCGCCCGTAACTACAACTACATAATGGGCGGCGTGGTGGTCGTTGTGGCCATCCTTGCCATCGGCCTGTGGGTGCAACACAACCGCCGCGAGGCTGAGGCCAGCCGTTGGCGCGAGTACGAGGACATCCAGAAGGCCGCCATGGAAAACAAGACGGACGTCATCGATCGGGCGGCCTCTCTGGCCCAGGCTGCTGCCCAGGACCCCATCCTTGGTGCGCGAGCCAAAGAGCTCTACGCTCAGCTGTCCTACGAGAAGGCGATGAGTACCTCGACGCTGTCGCCCTCGCCGGAACAGATCGCTCTGCTCGAACAGGCCAAATCTGCATACCAGGATATCATTAACATGTCTTCGTCCCGGCCGGAGGTCGTGGCCCGTGCGCGCATGGGGGTAGCCTCTGTGGCCGAAACCCTCTACGTTCTCGGCAAGGACGATTTGAACGTTGCCCGCGAGCAGTACAAGCAACTGATCGCCAGCAAGACCGAGCCTTACGCCGACATGGCCCAGCAGCAGTTGGATACCTTGGCCGAACGCACCAGCAAGATGGAGATCGTCGCGACGCGACCTGCAGAGGTGGCCGCAACCGCTCCAGCCAAGGCACCCGCCGTGGTGGCCGCACCGTTGGCTAGAGAAGTCAAAGCTGCACCGACGACCAGGCCGGCAGCGGCGAGCGCACCCAGCAAGTAATAGCGGTCGCGATCAAGAACTCATGCTCGCCCTACAGTCTCGCCTACACTACAGTGATGGCCTGTGCCCGGCGCGGAGGCCAGGCGTGGAGGTTGCCGGGTGACGGATAGCGCGCTTGAAGCCAAATTTCAGACGCTGGAAGGGATTGTACGCGACTGCGAAAAGGTGGCGGTGGCATTCTCCGCCGGCGTTGATTCAACCTTTCTGCTCAAGATCGCGATCGATACCCTCGGCCCGGCCAACGTCGTAGCCGTCACCGGCAAGAGCGCCAGCCTTTCCCAGACCGAGTACGACCAGTCCGTGGACCTCGCCAAGTCCTTTGGCGTCGAGCATGTCTTCATCGACACGCAGGAGTTCGCCGACCCAAACTACTTGGCTAACCCTGCCAACCGGTGCTATTTCTGCAAGACGGACTTGTTCAAGCACTTGAACGCCTTCGCGAGCCAGCGCGGGCTCAAAGCCGTCCTCACGGGCGTCAACTTCGCCGATCAGTCGGACTGGCGTCCCGGAATCCAGGCCGGCCGCGAACAACACGAGCGAGCACCTCTCGCCGAGGCCGGCCTCACCAAGCAGGACATACGCACGCTAAGCGCCGGCATGGGCCTGCCAACGCACGACAAGCCGGCGAGCCCTTGTCTCTCCAGCCGTATCCAATACGGCGAGGAGATCACCCCTGAAAAACTTCAGCAGATCGATCGCGCCGAACGCTTCCTGCGTTCGCTCGGCTTTCGCGAGTGCCGGGTTCGTCACCACAACAACCTGGCCCGCATCGAGGTGCCTGCGACCGATATCGGACAGTTGTGCCAGCCTGAGGTCCGGGCAAAGGTCGAAGCGGCGTTACGAGAATACGGCTATGCCTACGTCGCGGTCGATCTTCGCGGTTTTCGCAGCGGCAGCATGAACGAGGTCATCGCTTTCGGCAAACGCCAATAACCCGTCCGTAAGCTTCACGTCATCAACTCATCTGAACGCTCCTTACTCCCGTTGCGTAAGGCTCCATCCTGTAATCTGAGGGCCATTTCTCACTTCGCAAAGCCCAATTAGCCCGATGGGTGCGCACGCGCCATATCCGTACCATGTGATTACTGGAACGCCGGTCCGCTCGTGGAGCCGCGTGAACCTGCGAGCAACGGGCAGGCGCGGAACTCAATAAAGGAGTCACCCAATGCGCTTCGGAAAGACAATGGCGGCAGTGACTGCCGGCATGGTGCTGGCCTGGACATCTCCGATGTGGGCTCAGGCGACCCAGCCGGGTGCAACCGGGATGCAGCATCCTATGCAAATGCAGGGAATGCCCGGGCACATGCAAGGCAAGCTGATCCTCGACAAGGCCAGCGACATCATCGGCAAGGAGGTTGTGGATCAAAAGGGCGAAAAGCTTGGCGAAATCAAGGAACTCGCAGTGGACGGACACACCGGCCAGATCGCGTATGCCGTGCTGGAGGCCAAATCGTCTGACAAGCTTTACGCTATTCCTTGGAACGCGCTGAAGCCGAAGATCGAGGCCGGCAAAGAGGAGCAGGGCCACCTTGAGAAGATCCAGCAATTCACGCTGGACATTACGAAACAGAAACTCGACAGTGCTCCCGGCTTCAATAAAGACCACTGGCCTGACATGGCCAATCCGGAGTTCGAAAAGAATGTTCACGAATTCTACGGCCAGAAGCCCTGGCACCAGCGCGGGCAGATGATGCATCCTCAAGGCGGCAAGACCGGAACCGAAGGTGGCGCCGGCCAGACCGAAGCTCAGCCCGGCCAGACGGGAGCTCAGCCCGGCCAGCAAGCACCCGGTCAGCAGGCTGCCGCAGAGAAGGGCCCTCGTCAAATCCTCAAGGCTAAGGCACAACTGATCGATCAGAAGGTCACCGATCAGAGCGGCAAAGACGTCGGCAAGGTTGAGAATCTGCTCGTCGATTGCCAGCATGGCACAATCGCCCTGGCGGTCACGAAATTCGACAACTTTGGCAAGAAGGACTTGGCCGCTCTGCCATGGAAGACGATCGATTGGAAATGGAACGCCGAGAAGAAGGAAGGCTGGCTGGCATTGAACGTTCCCATCGACCAGGTACGTAAGGAGAAACTCTTTGAGAGCGGAGCCTGGCCTGACTTCGCCAACCGCCAGGAGGTGGCCAGCATCTATCGCAACTTCAACCTCCAGCCGTACTGGGAAGGCCGCCAGCCGGGCGAGGTCTACGGCTTCGAGGAGTGAGACCGGTCGCATCTATGATCGGCTGAAGCTGTGATCGGCCGAAACGCAGCTTGCTCGCGAAAGTCGGCACAACAGCAATGTTTGCGGAACCGGGTGGTGATGTGCATGCGGGTGCATACGCCGCTCGGTTCCGTTTTGCCACGCATGCCTGGGGGTAGATTGTGACAGTCTCAAAACACGAGCGAGGGTTTGGCAAGAGCCGAACCCTCGCGAAGCAATTCACTTTTACAGCAAAAGGGCGAACGCCTTAGCGGGAGCTTGCCGCCACGCCCGGGCCGCCGGTCGTTGCAGGTGAAATCTCGTCTTCCTGTCCATCGTTCTCGCGGATGTGGTTCTCGTGGCCGTTGCCAGCCTCTTCCGTTACCGGCCGCAGTCCGATGGCCTCGGACTCATTGCCCATGCGAAGTGCTGCGTTGCTTTCGAGGAACCACTGCACGGCATGGTGGATCAACTCGGTGCTGTTCTTCAGCTTGAGCTTCATGCGGATGTGATCGCGATGCGTCTCGATAGTCTTGATGCTCAGCAACAGCTTGCTGGCGATCTCACGTGTGGTCAGCCCGCGGCTGATCAGCTCGAACACCTGCAATTCGCGGTCTGAAAGCGTGGCGATGGGGGATTCCTCAACCGCTTCGACTGGCGTGTTCTGAAGCATGCGGTTGACCATGGGCATGCTGAGGAAAATCCGTCCCCGCATGACCTGGCGAATCGCGTTGAGGATGTTCGGTACCGGCTCCGCTTTGTTCACGTAGCCCATGGCCCCGGCACGCAGGGCCCGTTCCGCGTACAGCGATTCGTCGTGTACGCTGGTGACCAGCATCTTGATGTGCCCGTCGCGGGCGCGGATCTGTTTGAGCAGGTCGATGCCGTTGCCCCGCTTCAGCGAGATATCGACCATGACCAGATCAGGGTGTGTCTGCCCGAGCAATTGAATCGCCTCAGGGGCATCATCCGCTTCGCCGACCACTCGCATATCAGGCTCGGCGTTGATCAACTCGGCCAAGCCTCGCCTAACCACCGGATGGTCTTCAACGAGTAGGATTCGCGTTACTTGCTGGCTGGAGATGTTGCTGGTGTCCATAGCGTGCACCCCACTGCTTCTTTCCACCTTGCCGGTGTTGAATTGTCGTCACGGATCGACCGCATCACGCTGCCGACCACCCGATTATTGTGTGATCAACCCTTCGGGCAAAAAGGAGTCCAGAGGTCCAACAGGGCTGATCTTGGCGACTGTGGAAGCCTCTCCCAGGTGCAATGTCGAGTAACAGCGACCTTTGTGCGTTGAACGGCAGATGCTCATATGCCCGGAATGAATCATCTTCCGATCCCTTTGTCTTGCCGCTCACCGTGGTGGTGAGCCGGCGTGCTTCTCCTCGGATTCCGCGCCGCAACCTTCCGATCCTTGCCTCGCGACTGCTCTCATTTTACGTGACCAGATACCTGAGGCAATGGGCATAAGAAGGACGCCTGCCGTAAGGGTTTCACGGAATCTCCCTCCGCGTCGAGCCTGAGCCCGTCGGTTACCAGTGAAGCAAAACTCGCAGCGGGGCTTGCGTTGTCAGACCGAGGGCCAGACCGAAAAGCCGCAATCACGCCTATGGCAGCGTAGAGACAGAAATGTGTCATCATGGGCCACACGATGTACCACTTCCCATGCTGCCCACGTCGCTCCTGAGTCATCAGTCCGGATGCTGGTCTCAGGGCGTGTCCATTGTGAGACAGACGGAAAATTGGCGAGCGCGAAATTGAACTGCCGGTTGCCCGCTATAGATCACCGTGCCGATGCTGCCGCGGCCTGGAAGGATGCGACGGATGCCGGCTGGTCTTTGGGACGCGGTGGCGGCACGAGTTGTGAGTGTGATTGGCATGAGTTACGGGCTGATGGCACAAAGCAGGCGTACGCTGGCCATGGCAATCCTCGCGGGAGTAATTCACTGCACCCCCGTCGATCCGCCAGCCGCTCCCGAGAGCTCTTCGCTTTGGCCACCGCAAAACGTGGCCGGCGAGCCCTTCCAGGAATCAGAACCGAATGACAGCTTTGAAGCCGCCATTCCACTCGAGATGGGCGACGCCCTGCAGATCATGGGCAGCACCTCGCCTACGGATGTCGATGCGTATGCGCTGGGGCCGGTGCAAGAGGGCGATCGGATCGCGGGCGATTTCTCCAGTTCCGGCACTGGCACGCCGGTATTCTGCCTGTTTGACGCCCGACAATGCGTGCTGGGCCGTGCGGTACTCGGTGCGCCCGGCGATCGAACTATCAGCTTCAGCATGCCCGAAGCAACCGACGAACTGTTCCTCGTGGCATTTCTCCGCGACGGGGCAGGTCCACTCGACTACTCGGCAACCATTGCCAGGCAGCATGGCGAGAGTGTAAGGGCGACTCGCCCTCAGGTCGTGGTCCTGAACTTCACCGGTGTTGACAACATCACCATCGGCAGCCACAACGTCAACGTGGTGCCCTTTGATGCAGCCATGATCGATAGCCGGTATGCAAATCAGACATCAGAGATGATTCAGACCATTCTCGCCATGGTTCGCCAGGATTTCGAGGGCGTTAACGTTTCGTTCTATCTCGACAGCGACCCGAACATTCCCAGGGGGCCTTATTCCACCGTCTATTTCGGGGCCAACGATCCCATGCTGCTGGGCACCTCGCAGGCGGTGGACGGCTTTAATCTCGCTCCGGACGACAACGCCATTGTCTTTGTTAACAGCTTCCGCATGTTCATGGCGCTCAATCCTGATCTGACGCAGATGGCCCAAACGCTGGCCAACGTCGCCAGCCATGAAACCGGGCATCTGCTGGGCCTGCGTCACGTGAATGACAGAGACGATATCATGGACATCACGG
>JBJKSL010000393.1:0-3102 GCA_046704145.1 Phycisphaerae bacterium | reverse complement strand
ATATATTGAAGGTCCGCGGGTTGCTGTCGCAATGGAGCAAATACTTGAAGTGCGGCGAATACTGAAAGGTTTGGTTAATGGAATAGAAGATCGCGGAAGAAAGAGCGTCCGCAGCGAGGCTTGAATGTTCCTGCTCCGAACTCCGAACTCCGAACTCCGAACTTCCGGCTTTTCTGCTCCGAACTCCGAACTCCGAACTCCGAACTAACATGTATAAACTTTTTCTGTGCCTCAGATATCTTCGCCTGCGGTTCATCGCCTACCTGCCGATGGCGGCGGTGGCCGTCAGCGTGTTCCTCATGCTGGTGAGCATCAGCGTGATGAACGGCTTTCTGGAGAAGATCGAGGTCGCCGCCAAGGGCTTGTACGGGGACATCGTGGTCGAGCCCCAGACGCTCAGCGGCATTGGCTACTATGACGAGTTCATCAAGGAAATCACCGATCCAAACAGCCCCGACCACGTTCCGGGCGTCAAGGCCGGCGCCCCGTTCATCATCACGCAGGGGCTGCTGGGGCTGCCGGGCACCGACAGCAGCATCGGCGTGCAGATCGTGGGCGTTCGCCTGGCCCAGTGGCAGACCGACGCCAAGGGCAACCGCCGGCTGAACGATTTCGATGGCCACGTCTACTCCAATGTCAGCAGCTTCGCCAAGGGCCTGGACTTCCAGAAGGGCCTGGCCGAGCCGACCTTCAATCCGCCATGGGAGCTGCTTCAGAGCCACGCACAGGAGCTGCACGACCAGACCCTGCGATACTACAACGAGTATTTGAATCGCAAGGACGACGCCCAGCACACGCTGGGACTGCTGGCCAGCGCGCTTCGGCTCCAGCAGGATGCCATAATGCGCTTGACCCTGGCGCCGCGGTACGAGCAGCAGGTGGCCGAGCTCAACCGCCAGATCCGCCAGGCCAAGGCCAGGCCCCAGCCGGACCAGGCGCTCATCGACGACCTTCAGTCGCAACTGGACGCGCTGACTGACCAGGCCACTGTCCAGCCCGACGACCAGCACATCATCCTGGGCACGATGGTGCACGCCTTCAGGACCAAGGAAGGCAAGATCGTCCGCCGCGTGACGGCCGGCTATCCCGTGTTTCTGACGCTCGTTCCGCTGGGCCAGACGTCGTCGAGCGGCCTGAACACCACGCTGCAGACCTGGGGCTTCACCGTCGTTGACGACTGCCGCACCGACGTCAGCGGCATCGACTCCAGCACGGTGTACCTGCCGTTCGACAAGCTGCAGCAGATCAACAAGATGTCCGCGATGTATGCGGCCGATGATCCCAGGCAGGTGGTCCAGCCTGCCCGGAGCAGCCAGATCCAGTTCAGGACGGACGACAGCCTCAGCCCCGCGCAGCTTGAGTAGCTGGCCGGCAAAATCCAGCAGAAGATGGACCAGTTCCTCGACCGCCCGCAGTACCAGAACGCCATGCTGGCGCCGACAGGCGTGCGGCCGCCCGTCGAGGTGCAGACCTGGCGGACGCGGCAGGCGCAGATCGTCAACCAGATCGCCGCCCAGCGGACGCTTGTGGTGATAATGTTCGGCATCAGCAGCCTGGTGTGCGTGGTGCTGATCTTTGCGATCTTCTACATGATCGTGTTCCAGAAGACGCAGGACATCGGCGTCATCAAGGCCATCGGCGGCTCCTCGACGGGCGTGGCGGCAATCTTCCTTGGCTACGGCTCGGCGGTGGGCCTGGTGGGCACCGTCCTTGGCACCATCGGCGGCTGGTTCTTCGTGCGGAACATCAACCCCATCCATGACTGGATCGGGCGCACGTTCGGCCTGGTGATCTGGGACCGCACATGGTTCATGTTCGACGAGATTCCCAACACTGTGGAGCTTTCGACGGTGCTGTTCGTGGCCGCCGGGGCGATAATCGCCGGGCTGATCGGTGCGCTGGCCCCGGCGATCATGGCTGCCCGCCGCCAGCCGGTGGAGGCCTTGCGTTATGAATAAGACAAAGACGAACATCCAACATCGAACATTGAACATCGAACTTCGAACTCTTGCTTCGAACGTTGAGTTCAATGTTCAAAGTTCGATGTTCGATGTTCAGCGTTCGTATTTGCCGTTGGCTCGGATTCCAACATGAGCGAAATCATCATTCAGGCACAAAACCTGCACAAAACCTACCACCTCGGAAAGGTGGATTTGCACGTGCTGCGCGGCGTGAACCTGCAGATGAAAAAGGGCGAGTTCGCCTGCATCGTCGGGGCCTCCGGCAGCGGCAAGAGCACGCTGTTGCACCTGGTGGGTCTCCTGGACCGGCCCAGCAAGGGCTCGCTCTTCATCGACGGGCAGGATGCGTCCAAGCTCTCGGCCGGGCGGCGCAACCGCATTCGCTGCCGCGACATCGGGTTTGTGTTCCAGTTCTACCACCTGCTGCGCGAACTGAACGTGATGGAAAACGTGCTGCTGCCCGCGATGGTGGACAGCCACATCCTGAGCTGGCCCGGCCGCCGCAGCGCCGGCCGCAAGAAGGCCGCCCAGGTGCTGGATCGCCTGGGGCTGTCCGACCGCCTGAAGCACAAGCCCAAGGAACTCTCCGGCGGAGAGCGACAGCGCGTTGCCATTGCGCGGGCGCTGATGAATCAGCCCAAGATTCTGCTGGCGGATGAGCCAACCGGCAACCTGGACTCAAAGACGGGCAAGCACATCATGGACCTGCTGCGGCAGACCAACCGCGAACTTGGCCAGACGATCCTCATGGTCACTCACGACCTGGCCCTTGCCCAGCAGGCCGACCGCGTCCTGCATCTCCGCGATGGGCGCATGGAAGACCAAAAGACCTAACCACAAAGAAGAACAATCCGCAGATTACGCAGATTTCACAGATCAAGAAGACGGCAGAGGTCTCGCCATAGGGGGCTCAGAAAACACACAGGCAAGAGCAGCCGTTGTGACTTCTGTGTCCTCTGTGGCGAGTCTTCTCTGCTCTTTATCTGTGTAATCTGCGTAATCTGTGGATTCTTAGTTAGCGCCCGGCGAAGCACAAGTTCTTCAGAGCGGCGGGCGCGTTGCATGGAAATGGGGAAGCGGCCCAATCTCGGAAGCCGAAGCCGAGATGGCCTACCAAGCGATCCGGCAGTCAAAGACTGAT
>JBJKSL010000392.1:0-2783 GCA_046704145.1 Phycisphaerae bacterium | reverse complement strand
CGGAGTTGGACTACTGGCAGATCACCCATGCCGGCTACTCGCATCAGGAGATCTACAACGACGTCGACAAGACCACCGATGCCTGCATCAAGACGTGGGCGGACCTGCGTTGCGACGCCATCTGGATGTACGTCGACATCAGCCACCAGATCGAGAACTTCATCCCTGCCGAGCAGCGGCCGGCCCACTTCATCCATCGCGGCGAGAAGGACTACCTGATGTTCAAGCCGCTTGTCAAAACGCTGGATGAGGCGATCGCTCTTTACGAGACGCGTTCGTACGAAAAGTACCTGGACGGCTCGCGTCCGGTCACCCATTACACGCCGCACATGCTGCAGTTGCTGGAGTTCCAGGAGAAAATGGACCGGCAGGTGCCGATCATCGTCGGCTTCGCCACGCCCATTAACTACGCCGAGACCATTGTCGAGGTCCAGAACTTCCAGCGTTGGATGATCACCGAGCCGGCCAAGACGCAGCACTATCTCGACCTCTGCCTGCAGGAGCGGCTGGCGGCCCTGGAGTTCTACAAGGAGTTCGCGGCCAAGAATGGTGCCCAGTTCTGCTGCCTCTTTGGTGGGGCGCGCACTTGGGGACCGCGGCATCTCGCCCAGTTTGCCGAGGTGGATCGCGTGTTCGGCGAGGCGGTCAAAGACGTATTCCCGTACGTTTTCTGGCACCACTGTGGCCGAAATTTGCCCGCTGCGCTAGAATTGATCCGGGACATACCTGGAGTGAAGGGCATTCAGTACGACATGCCATACTACGGGCAGGAAATCAGCTATGCTCAATGGTTTGAGCAAGTTGCGCAAATGCTCAAGGGAAAGCAGTGTGCGATGAATGCCCCCACCACACAGCTTGCATGTCATGGAAGTGCCGACGAGGTTCGCGAGATGGTGCGTGAGTTTATCGACGCCACCGTCCCTCACACGACGGCCTGCGTGATGCCGGGTTGTGAGATCGATTCATTTTCTCCGGTGGAAAACGTCAAAGCCATGCTCGAGGCAGGCCGATCGCGCCGTCTGGCGTAGATCATTCAACAGCAAGGGTTCTTGGTCGATGGGCGAATCGCAGGGACACGTTGTGAGCCTGGATGTACGGCTGGAGCCGGACGAAGTGCTCCGAATGATGGGGTGCAAGAGCCAGATAAACGTCCGGCGAGAGCACCGCGTGCTGGTGGAGGATCTCATCCAGGAGGCCCAGCCATTGCTGCAGGCCCGCGGGGTCTACAGCGTGTATCCGGTCCGGAACATGACCGACAATGAACTGGTGCTGGAAGGCTGTTCGCCGGTGCGTGGGCCGATCGCCGGGTTCCTGCGGCCGGCCAAGCGGGTGGCGGCATTCGTGGTGACCGTGGGGGATGAACTGGAGCGGCTGGCCGACGAACGCATGCGTCGCGGCCAAAAGCTTGAAGGCTACGTGCTGAACGCGGTGGGGTCGGCGGCGGCGGATGCTGCCGTGGATTCGCTCGCGGACACCATCTACTTTGAGGAGGCCGATCCGGAAGAGGCCCTCACTCCCCCGTTCAGTCCGGGTTACTGTGGCCTGCCCCTGGAAGAGCAGATTTCGGTCTTTGCCATGGTCTGCGCCAAGAAGATCGGAGTAAAACTCCTGCCTACGATGATCATGCAGCCGATCAAGAGCGTCTCCGGCCTGATCGGCATCGGCAACAGCGATGAGGTCGAAGCTCACGGCGTGCCCTGCCAGTGGTGTGATCTGACGACGTGCGTAATGAGAAGGTAGCAGAGAATGTAAAATGGTGAATGTGGAATGCAGAATTCAGATAACGAAACTAATGCATTCCTTTCTACATTCAACATTCTGCATTCAACATTCCTCTTCCTTTCCCTTGCCAACTGTCCCGTCTGACCAGTTCCGCTCTGATGTCATTGAGGACGCCTGACTTGTCCAGGCACCATTCGGGGCCGACCAGGATGTCGGGCGGGGCGTCGGCGTGCATGCGCTGAATGACCATCGAGGGCGGCAGGATTTCGAGCACGTCGCACACCAGGCCGACGTATTCTTCGCGAGACAGCAGTCGCACTTCGCCGCGCTGATACTGCCGCTCCATCACTGTGTCATGCATTACGTGCAGCAGGTGGATTTTGATGCCGTCGATGGGCAGATCTGCAAGTCTGCGGTGTGTTTCGAGCATCATCTCACGCGTTTCGCCCGGCAGGCCGAGGATGGTGTGCGCGCAGATACGGATGCCGCGCCCGGCGGTGAGGCGGACGGCCTGAACGAACTCGTCCCACGTGTGGCAGCGATTGATGCGTTCGAGGGTAACGTCGTGCGAGCTCTGCAGGCCGTACTCAACCCAGACCTCGCCGCGGTTGACGTAGCCGGCAAGCAGATCGACCTTGGCGGCGTCGATGCAGTCCGGCCGCGTGCCGACAGACATGCCGACCACCTCGGGCGAACACCAGGCCTCGTCGTAGAGTTGGGCGAGGTGCTCGACTGGGGCGTGAGTGTTCGAATATGCCTGAAAATACGCGATAAACTTGGCAGCCCGCACGCGGCGGCGAGTGGCTTCCATGCCGGCGAGCATCTGGGTGCGGATGGCACCGGGCTCGAGGCGTACGGCGGGGCTGAAGCCGGTATTGTTGCAGAACGTGCAGCCGCCCTTGCCACGAGTCCCGTCGCGGTTGGGGCAACTCATGCCGGCATGCAGAGTGATCTTGTGCACACGGCAACCGAACCGCTCGCGCAGGTAGCGGCCGAAAGGATTGTATCGCAAGCGTGTGGTGTCGTTACTCAACATAAAGCGCTAGCTATGAGCTGTTAGC
>JBJKSL010000391.1:0-4266 GCA_046704145.1 Phycisphaerae bacterium | reverse complement strand
CCTCCAGCGCCTGGCCAAGGTGCCCGGCGACTTCCGCGGCTGGTACGACCCCAACGCCAAGCAGTTCCTCGCCGAGTGGCAGGACGGCGTTGTCGTGCTAAGAAACGACGGCACTCTGGCCCTGATCGACGGCGACCCTGCCCATCCGGTAGCCATCGCCGGCGCCGAGGGCTTCGACCAGGGCATCTCCAACCCCTGGAACGACGCCGTCTACCTCGTCAACCCACGTGGAGCCATCCGCTGCATCCGCCCAACCGGCGCCGCCCCGCTGGAGTTGACTGACTTCGTCTCAAACTCCGAGCCGCGTCCGAGATTTGTCGAACGAGAGACCGCCATCGACAGGCTGCGGCGTGAGGCCCGCGCAAAGCGCGCGAAACGCGAAGGCCGAACGCCGCCGCCCGAGATCAATATCCCGGCCGCCTCAACCGCCGCCAAACCTGCGGCTGAGCCCGCTGCCCCCCCACCCGTCAAGGACCCGTTGAAGTCAGAAATCCCGGTCGTCGAATAATCCGACCCCGATTTCCAGTAGATATTCAAGCCCCAGAAACAGCGAGAAGACCAAGGACGCGATAAACGTCTAGGCTTCTCAATTCTACATTCGACATTCTGCATTCAACATTCTCTTCTTCTCCCTTATCATGTCTCCCATGAAAGACATCAACATCAAACGCGCCCTTATTGCGGTCTATGACAAAACCGGCATCGCCGACTTCGCCCGTGCCCTGGTGGACGAGTTCGGCATAGAGATCCTCAGCACTGGCGGCACCGCCAAGCACCTGAAGGACGCCGGCATCCCCGTCACCATGGTCGAACAGGTCACCGGCTTCCCCGAGATGCTCGACGGCCGCGTCAAAACCCTGCACCCGCACATCCACGCCGCCATCCTCGCCGACCGCGACAAGCCCGAGCACATGCGCCAGCTCGCCGAGCACAACATCAAGCCCATCGACATGGTGGTGGTAAACCTCTACCCCTTCGAAAAAACCATCGCCAAGCCCGACTGCGCCTTCGAAGAAGCCATAGAAATGATCGACATCGGCGGCCCCTGCATGCTCCGCGCCGCGGCAAAGAATCACAAGCATGTCTTTGTATGGTCGGAGGCTCGAATGTACGGCCCGGCTCTGTTGCATCTCAGGTGCTGGGACGATGAGCAACTGCGCCGCGACGCTCTGATCGAGAGTGCCCAGCGCGCGTTCAAGACCACCTGCCTATACGACGAAGCCGTCTCAAAGTGGATGAGCACGATGGGCGGCCTTGCTGGCGACCACGTAATTCGCCTCCGCGAACTTGGTCACCTTCGGTACGGCGAGAATCCTGATCAGCGAGCGCAGTTGCTTTATCCCACGACTCCGTCCGAGGAACCGAGTCTGCCCAACGCTGACGAGCGCATGGACGAGTCGGTGCAGATGTCCTTCAACAACTACGTCGATGGCGACTCGGCACTGTCGCTAGTGAAGGAACTCTCGCGAGCTTCTCTGTCTTGTGTGGGACCGGCATCTTGCCGGTCATCTGATGTGGGACCGGCTTCCAGCCGGTCGCAACCTGGCAATGAAGGTTGGGCTCCGGTTCAAGCAGATGACTATTCCCGGCGTCATCTTCCACACCTACAAAACCCTGGCCGCACGTATTTTGTGACGTTCAGAACGGACAATCTGCAATTGACTCCAGAGGCTCGGGATTCTGTACTCGCTGCCTGCACATACTGGCACGGCCAAAAGATGAACTTGCATATCGCGGTGGTCATGCCCGATCATGTGCATCTGCTGCTGACACCATACCTGCTCTCCTCCGGCACAGCCGTCTCGCTGACGGAGATTATCCACAGCATCAAGAGCTACAGTGCAAATGATATAAACAAGATCATGCAGAGAACCGGAGCGGTTTGGGTCGATGAGCGATGGGATCGGATCATGAGATCCGAGAAAGAGTTCCTGGAAACTTGGGAATACATCGAGACAAATCCAGATCGGGCCAACCTCGGAGCTCAATACAAATGGGTCTGGAGCAGCAGGACCGAATGGGAGGAGACTGCCTGCATTGAGGAAGAGAACCGGCAAGATGCCGGTTCCACACCAAGAGAAGAAGACCGGCTGGAAGCTGGTCCCACACAAGTCAAGGCATCATTCTCCGTGGCCTTTATCAAGCACACCAACGCCTGCGGCGTGGCCATCGGAGATGACCCGGTGGACACGTACAAACGCGCCTACCTGGGCGACCCTATCGCAGCGGCCGGCGGCGTGCTCTGCATGAACTTCCCGGTGACCAAAGAGTTCGCCGATGTGGTCATGAACTCCTACCGCACTTGGGGAAAAGAGGCCGGGGCGGCGTTCTTCAAACTGGATGTGTGGATCGCGCCAAGCTTCGACGACGATGCGGTCAAACTGATCACCACACCCACCGAAAAACGCAAGTGGGGAGCCTCCTGCCGACTGCTAGCGGTCGGACGAATGGGTACCGCGCCCGACCCCAACGATCTGGATTACAAAAAGATCACCGGAGGCATGCTCGTCCAGACCCGCGACCTGCTCGGCCTCAACGAGGAGCAATGGAAGGTTGTCAGCAAGCGAAGACCGACCGAAGCCGAGATGGCCGACCTGCGATTCGCCTGGCTGGTCTGCAAGCACACCAAGAGCAACGCCATCACCATCGTTCGCGACGGCATGCTACTCGGCAACGGCGCCGGCCAGATGAGCCGCGTGAAATCCTGCGATCTGGCCGTACAACTCGCGAGAGAGAACGGCCACGGCGACCAGCTCCCCGGTGCGGTGGCGGCCGGCGATGCCTTCTTCCCCGTCGAGGACGGTCCGCAGAAGCTCATCGACGCCGGCATCACTGCCATCATCCACCCCGGCGGCAGCAACCGCGACGCTGACACCATCCGCGTAGCCGACGAAGCCAACGTCGCCATGATCGTGACCGGCACCAGGCACTTCAAGCACTGAGGCTGTTCACAAAACAGGGCCTCTTACTCGTATCTTGCTGCCATCTTGCATCTTGCCAGCTCTTTCTTGTATGGGACCGGCATCTTGCCGGTCATCTGATGTGTGACCGGCATCTTGCCGGCTCTTCTTGTGTGGGACCGGCATCTTGCCGGTCCAAATGACCGACTGGAAGCCGGTCCCATATGAAAAACCGAAAACTTGCCCCCGCCACCGGTGTTAAGTAACATCCACCGGAGGCCCCGCCCGCTATTGGTTGCCTGCCTCGGAGTGCCAGCATGGCTAGCGTTTTAGTTGTTCATCACGACAAAGCCACCCGCCAAGTCATCGCAATGCAGGCCGTCGACCACCGCGTCGCCGTGGCCAACGATCTCAAGTCAGCCATGCAGATGATCGCAAAGGACCCGCCCGAGCTCATCCTCGTCGGCCACGACAGCCAGAAAGAGGAAGGCCTCAAACTGCTGCACTGGCTTCGTCAGAACGTCCTACGCATAGCAACCATCGTGCTGGTAAAACGCGGAGGGATGCAGAGCCGCGACGCCCTGGTAAAGCTCTCCGCCGCCGCAGTCCTTGAGATGCCCGTCGACCGCAACCGGCTCAACCGCGAGATCGCCGCCGCCCTGAAAACCGCCTGCGACGCCGCCGCCGGTCCACCGCCGCTGACCTCCGAAGAACTCGATGGCAATCTCTCCCTGCTCGAAAACGGCCTCAACCGCCGAATGCGCTGCGTTGCCGGCCAGAACCAGGTCTTCATTCAGTCCTCGCTGCTGAACTCCACCACCACCCGCCCAAGAATCTGCCTGCGATGCAGCCTGCGAGCTGAATACGGAATGCCGCGAGAGGTGTATTACGAATACATACGGGACGTTTGCTGCCGCGATCCGCTGCAGTGCGAGGCCGCCCGCAGGTTCCAGGCCTCCCGCGAGCTGGCATAACCCGCGGATCAGTGTTAAGCATTGCTCCTGTCGTGACTTACAGGCGAGCCGGCCCGTCCCCGGGCCGATGGCTTACCAGGTAAGACCACGCCGGGCCAACCGCGAAGGCAGCAAACTTGACAGAAACCCGTAAGCTGGTTAGTTTGTGTAGCTTGCGCTGCGAGGCTTGCAACAGCGGCCCGGTCGCGAGTGGCCGAGAATTGCAAGCCTCTTGTCGTAAGTGGCCGCCCTTTTGCTATCAGGCGGTCCATAATGCCGGCCGCCTTCGCAAGCACGGCCGGAAGATCGGATTCTCGAGCAGGGAAAACAGATGCTACCAGTTTTCAAAACATCCAAGGCCCGCAAGAACAAGCGCCGCTCGCACCACGCGCTGCGGCGGCCCAACGTGGTCA
>JBJKSL010000390.1:0-2614 GCA_046704145.1 Phycisphaerae bacterium | reverse complement strand
ATTCTGAGACATTCAACGCGATTCATCTGCGGCGGGTTCGGGCTTGGCGAACCGCTCCGAAATCATGGTAGTCAATGTGGCGAAGTCGGACAGGCGTGTCGCATCTGCGAACAGCCCCCCGCCAGGTGTCCGGTTCTTGTCTTCGCGCACTTCGGGACCCGCGATCCGCGCCCCGTTCTTCCAAAGAAAGTGACTCACCAGCCACACGTGCTCGCTAAGGAGTTGCAGCGCTGTCGGCGATGGGTCAACCACTGCTTGAGCTTGCAGAGCGGCGATCCACTCCGGCACGGCGGATTCGAGGTCCTTCAGCTTGGCGGTTTCGCCGGCCTGCAGCCAGCCGCCGCGAACGAAGAACGGCTTGACCCGCGTGCGTCCCCCGCCGCGCTGCACGATCAGCCAGGAGAACTGCTCCATCGGCCGCACAAACCGATACGCGACGTGGTCGAGATCCGCGGCCCGCTGTATACGCTGCTTGATACCCGCGGCCTTCTCGAACTCCAGCCGACCGGCGGCCTCGTTCATCTGCTGCTGCCAGGCAGTGCGGATCTGCTCGCGGTCGCCTGTAGCATATCGCAGTGCCGAAACTATTGTCTCGCGGTATTGCGACATGGGAATCAACCCGCCGCATGGCGCGGGGCAACGTCCCATCTCGTGATATGCACACGGCTGGCCGTGCGGAGCCTGTTCGAGGATGTTCACATAACGGCACAGGTCGAACGCATCCTCCAGCACCTGCACGAAGCGGTTGGCGTCCTGCTGCGTCGCCATCGGCCCGAGGGTCACCACCGGTGCCGGCTGGATCAGCTTGCTCACCCAGAAGCGCGGGATGGCGGCCGCGGGCTCCACGTGTACGAACCAGGCTGGTCCGAAGGCGACATTCTTCAGATAGGTGTCGGGGAGCAGCAGCCGAGCCAGGCGATGGTATTCGAAGGTGGCCTCGAATACGGAGTGTACCGGCTGCCACCAGATGCGACGTACGATATGGCTGAGATCGGCACGCCGGCGGGAAGGAGCCGAAGGTGTAGCCGGGACAACAGCAGCTTGAGAGGAATCGACGTTCAGATCCAGGCTCTGCGAGGCCGGTGGGCTTTCTGGCGGCTTGAGCCTGTTGTGCACTGCCCGCCGCAGATCGGCCGCCGACGCGAGTTGCACCATCTGGTCATGCTCGTCGGTCAGCAGGTAGACCGCCCCGCTGCTCGGCAGTTTGGGCAACTCCACCGCGCCGGGCTGGTGCTCGATGCACTCGCTGAATAACTCGCCAAGCTTCACGCCCTTAGTCTACGCCATGCGAGTGGGCTGACTCAACCGCATTACCCCATCCAGTGCGGATATTGGATGGTCGCATCGAACTTGATAGTGGTCTTGAACTGCTCGTACTTGCCGGTTTCGGCTGCGGAAGCCGTGCGGGCGACCAGGGCGGTCATTTCCGCACCGGCTATGGGCTTGAATTCCTTCACGATCCGCAGGTTCTGCTTGAGCACGTCCATGCTCTCGATGCCGGTGATGACCACACTGGTCGGCAACGTGAGGGCATAGCTGATGCACTCGGTCGGCGTGGCGATCTTGTTCCTGACGATCGCGCCGCTGGCCATGGGCTTCATGCCCAGCACGCCCATACCCTGGTCTACCAGCCGCGGCATGACCAGATGAGCGAAGCTACGGAACGAAGCGTCCAACACGTTCAGCGGCATCTGTACGGTATCGAATCTGAAGTCGTGCTTGGCAGCGATGTCCAGCATACGGTTGTGGACGAACGGATCCTTGTGGCCGGTGAAACCGATGAACCGAATCTTGCCTGCCTTCTTGGCGTCCTGCAGGGCGGCGACCGCGCCGTCCTCAGCGAAGCAACGATCCGGATCGTCGAGGCGGATGATCTCGTGAATCTGCATGAGGTCGATGTGGTCCACGCCAAAGCGTTCGAGTGACTCGTCGATCTGCCTGGCTGCGGCCTGCTTGGTGCGGCCATCGATTTTGCTCATGACGAACACGCGGCCGCGATAGCCGTCCTTGAGAGCCTTGCCCATCCAGCGTTCGCTTCCGCCCTCGTGGTAATCCCAGGAGTTGTCCATGAAGGTGATGCCGTGGTCGATGGCGGCACGGATCAGGCGGACGCTCTCGGCTTCGGTGGCAACGCTGCCGATGTGGTAGCCGCCCAAGCCGATGGCAGAGACCTTCTCGCCGGTGCGACCGAGCGGCCGATACAGCATGTCGCCATTGCGAGTCTCCGGCGGCGGCGCGGTGGGAATACCAGTACGCGGATCGGTTTCAATAGCGGCGTTCGGATTTGCGGCCGCTAAGGCTCGGGCCGGCCAGAAACTCGACCATGCCGCAACAGTACCGGCACTCTTCAGCAGCTCTCGGCGATTCATGGTGGTCCTCCTTCCTCCCTTGGTGGTGGTGCAGCTCCTACCCCTTGTGGATCGGCAGAAACGCCAAGTTAGTGTAGGCAGATTCTCAGCTGCGGACAGGCTCGTCGAGCAACTCGAAGATGTGGCGGATTTGAGTCACCTCGTCGGCGGTCAGACTTACATCTGCTGCAGCTGCGTTCTCCTGCACCTGGCGGGCATTGCGTGCCCCCACCAGTGCGGTGGTCACGCCCGGCTGAGCCAGCACC
>JBJKSL010000389.1:0-2980 GCA_046704145.1 Phycisphaerae bacterium | reverse complement strand
CCCCCGAAGTTGTCGGACTGGACCTTGCCGCTGGCCGTGTCACAGACGATCGGATACTGCCAGCCGGGCAGCGAAACGGCCAGGCCCGTAGCCTCGCCACTGAAGAGCCTGGTCGTGCCGTGTGTTGGCGTGGCCAAGCCCAGTCGCTGGCAGGCGGCCCGCACGGCTATCGCGTCGCGGACCTCGGTTTTGATGGAAACGGTATGGGACAAGATGGAAGCTCCTGGTTGTTGGGGAGGGAAATTGGGTTATCACCTGTGTTCTGTGGACACATGCAGACAGGCCGTCACACGGATGCTGGCAATCTCACGGTTGAGCATCGTGCGGCGGACCAGTCTGGTCCGCGATCACAGCAGGCTGCGGCCGGTTGTCTTCGACAACGTCCGTGGTGACCTGCGGCAAGATCGGGGAGTAGAGCATCGGCCGCGGGGAGACGAGTTCCTCGATGAGGATCTCGCCCATGGTGTCCGCGTCGCTCGGCCCCGAGCGGAGCCCGTAGATCAGCAGCCCGCAGAGGACCAGCACCAGGCCGCAGACCGCCAGCGGGCCCAATTCGGCGAGGATCGGCCCAAAGACCGATTCGCTCAGCCGCTGCCGAGCGATCTCGCGGCGTTCGGACTCCAGTTGGTCACGTTGTTGCCCGACCTCGGCCTGCTGGGCCTGCAACTGCTGCTGCGCGGCCAGCACGTCCTGGCGGGCTTTCGCGTCGGCCTCGACTAGCCGCCGGGCGCCTTCGGCCACCTCGCCATGCAGTCGGGCCATCTCCTGGTTCTGCTGGGCCTGCTGCCGAGCCGACTCCTCGGCCAACGTGGCCAGTCGGCCGTCCTCATCACAGCCGGTCAGCAGAAGAATGGTCGTCGCGATCAGTGCAGTGACCGTGTGGATCTTGTGGGCCATGTGGATCTCTCGCATGGGTTCTCCAGTAAAGAATCAAACGGCGGATCAGGGTTTCCAGTGCCCGCCGCAGCCGCACCTGGCGGACCAGGGCGGCCGTGGCGAGCACCAGCGCCAGCAACAGGCTGGCAACGATGTAGATGTGCGAATTCGGAATTCCTTTGTCAAAGTGGCAAAATGGTGACCGGGGTTGGGGCGTGTCGTGGCGACGATGCCTAGGATCGGCGGGGTTGACGCACGCGGTGCGGCCCGCTAATCGACGGGGATGGGTCGGCGGGGCTTCCGGGTCATTCAGCCGCCGGCAGACGAAGACGACAGCGGGCCGCGGTGCCCTACCCCATGTCAACGGCTGAGAATCAGCAGGAAAGCCGCCATGGCGAGTTCAGGCACAGGACGATCCACGAGGCGGCTACCGCGAGATCGCAGTGCACGCGACGCTGGGGGCCTTGCCGGGCGAACTGCCCAGATTAACATCCACCACCCGCTACGATTGATCAAAGCGTGGTCTGGGCGGTCTCCGAGGTATCGTCGCATTGGCCGTTCTGTTCCGCGGCGCATCGCTGCCGTTGGAACCGGCACCAGGACTGGGCGAACTCGCGGCGCAACTGCGACACACGGCTGGCGGAAACACCAAATCGCTCGGCCACGTCGACAGTGCTATGTCCGGCGCCCAACGCCTCGGCGATCTGGCGATCTCGGGCAGACAGCATCCCCAGCCAGCGGCCAAAGTCGATCCGCATGGCCGCCACGTCCGCCGGACCGGCGCTGCGATCCTCGACCAACACCTCCCGCCACGTCTGCGTCCGCCGGTCAAACTGGTCGAGCCGTTCGACTTCGACACCATGGCGCCACCGGCAGGACGGCGACGCGACATCCTGACAGTTCATTTGGCCGCCCAACTGGCGACCCTCCTTGACCTGAGCGACGCCATAGCGGGCCAGCACGCTCGCGTAGCACAGGTCGAGTTTACCCAATTCCGCCAACCGGGCGATCACGCAGCACGCGTAGCACAGCACACCTTGGATCGCCTCGGCACGGGCATCGGCCCCGAGATGGCCGAACGCAACTCTTGCATACGTCTCGATCGTGGGTGCCAACCTCAGAAAAACCTCGTGCCACGTACTGTCATTCGGGCGTGGCGGAGCAGCAATACGAATCACTGGACGACCTCCTGATAGGTAAGGTAAGGCCGCCCCGATCGCGGAGCGGCCATGTGGGGAAAACATGGACCGCCCCGCAAAGGCTGCGAGGACGAAGACGCGACGATGTTGCCGCTTCAGTGAACCGAAACCGGACCGCTCAGCGACGGACAATCGCACAAGACAACGGCTCAGGGACCGATTCCTGGGCTGTTTCAGCCCTGGGTGGCGGGTCGCGATAGGTACGCGTGCCGACCAATGGGTTATTACGCGATCTTGACCAAGATTTAGCTGTTGCTCGGGAGCGGGCGGGGGTATCGCAGATTCGACGCGAGAGTCCTTGGCGCCATCCGGGCAGTCGGTACCACGGGTGATCGACAATGAATCAGTTGGGCTGGTGATCAAGATGTATCGACAGGCGATCGACACTGTCCTAGACTGGGGCCGTCAATCCAAGTAACCCCGGAGGAAAAGTTCTCGTGGAGCACGTGTCGCATTCGAGAGGGAGCAATGGCACGACTAAGGTTGTTGTAGAGGATTCCGCCCGCAGGGGCCAAAATGGCCCTCATAGACCATCAACTCGCCCGAACGATGCTCCTGGCAATGGAGCTGCAAGGCCGAGCTTGGTCAACGCGCTTTTGAGCTCGCCTGGTACAGCCCGGGCGAAGCGCGACAGAAACGGCAAAACGCCAGAGACGCCGCGACAATCCCTTTCGCGCGAGCTCGCAAGGGTTGGACGCCACCTGCAGAGTACGCGCCGAGGCGGAGGGACCGGGCTGTGGGTCCCGCTCTGGTCGCTCTACGCCTGCCGTGGCAGGGCCGGGGAGGCCATGCTACTGAGCTGGATACTCGCGAAGTGGCAGGATGCACGGGATTCCGTCAGGCCGCGTCTCTCCAGGCTTGGGGACGCGCCCAGGCGTGGATTCTCTATCGCCAGGCACCGCGGA
>JBJKSL010000388.1:0-3311 GCA_046704145.1 Phycisphaerae bacterium | reverse complement strand
CATCGAGAACGTGCACTTCAACCCGAACTACTGGGGGCGGTCGGGCGCTGCCAATCAGCCTGCATGGCCGGCGCTGAGCAAGTACCTGTGGGAGAACTTTGTCGCGTTCGAGTTTGGGCGTACGGATTGGGAATATGTGACGAACACGTTCTGCTACGGAGCGAAGATCGGCTATCACTTCGTGCAGACGCCGACCGGAACGGTGAACGGCAACTTCCTGGGCATCGGGGCGGACTGGTGCGAGCGGGCGATGCTGGTCGAGCAGAGTCAGGCCCCGGGTCTGCTGATAACCAACGGTGAGTTCGTCGGCGGCAAGGGCAGTGCTGCCATGATGGAGGTGGCGCCCGGTCATACCGGTGCAGTGCAGTTGTCGAACTGCAGTTTCTGGGGGCCGGCAGATGCGGTCGGTATTATCGACGGCAAGGGCCAGGTGAGCTTCAACCAGTGCCTGTTCCGCAATCACGGCGAGCGATCCAGCCAAGTCTATACGCTGGACGTGCGCGGCGGCGATCTGAGCGTGCAGGCTTGTCGGTTCAACATGGATACGAAGGACATCCACCTCGGTCCGAAGGTCAGTACGGCGGTGATCATCGGTAACTGGTTCGCCAACAGTCAGGAGGTCGAGAACGCATCCTCGGGTGATATACAGGCGGCGGCGAACGTGGTTGGACGACGCTGAGCAAGCTCCGATAAAAGTTTCCCGTGTAGATCGGCGCGATTATAATACGCATCTGCGAAGTACTTGTTTAGCGTTTGATCGCGAGTTATCGGCCCCGGCGGGGCCGTTGAAAGTAGCCACGGAGGAGGCGAGGGGCGAAGCCCAGAGCGTAATCCGTGGGCAGTCGCGCACAATCGTTTTTCTTTTTCTCCCCGATAGTGCGCGGCGCATAAGTCTTTCGCGAACAGTGGGCTTTTTTCGTTTGCAGTACACGCCTGATCAGCCAATGGAGAGTGCATACCATGGCCAAAAAAGCAGCGAGCAAGAAGGCGGGCGAGGCGGCTGGAGCCAAGGCCTCGAAGGCAGAAGGCAAGAGCGCGAAGGCCAAGGCGGAAAAACGTCAGGATTCCACCAAAGCGGTAAAGGCCAAGCGGGCGGTCCGGGAGGCGGAGGCTAAGCCCTCGTCAGTCGCGAAAGCCGGAAAAGCGGAGGGCGGCTCGCCGGCGGGTCTGTTGGCCCGGGCTGAGGAGGACATGTCGAAGCTGCTGGAGTCGCTGAATACGCAAATGTCCGCGGCGATGCACGTGTTCACGGAGCTGGCTGCAGCCCAGCGGGGCAAGCATGAAGCGGTGATCCGCACCAAGCCCCTGGATCGTGCGACGGCCATGTTCCAGCGGTTGGTGACCGAGATGATGGACGAGCGGCTGGGGGAGATTCTGCCGACGCTGGTGGCGCTGCGGCTGGAGATGGGGCAGCGGTCGCGCATGGGCGGGGATGGCTCGCCCGAAGTGCAGGAGTTTGGGGAGTTCCTGTCGCGCGGGACGGAGATGCTCGACCAGGTGCTGGCCAATGTGGATGTGCAGCCTTTCGAGCCGAAGACGGGGGATGCGTTCGATCCGTTGATTCACTTGGCGGTAGGCGAGGTGTATCGGTCGGACCTGGCGGGCGACGTGGTGGCTGAGGTGCTGCAGCAGGGCTACCGGTCGACGCGCGGCAAGGTCGTGCATGCGGCACGCGTAAGGGTGAACAGGGTCTGACGCATTCGCGTCGTGTGGCGTGGACAAATCGCACTTCAGCAGGCGGACGCCTTTGGAGGTGAGCAATGGCTCGACTGGGCGTTGATTTCGGGACGACCAACACGGTTGCCGTGATACACGATCGCGGCGTGTTTTCGGTGGTGCTGCACCGGGCGAATACAGGTGCGGGCACCATCGTTCAAGAGGTGTACCCCTCGGCGATTCTGATCGAGAACGGTTCGGACCATCGATGGTTCGGGCTGGAGGCCGAGCGTCGCTTCGGTCAGCGCGGGCCGCAGCCGGGCAGTTTTTTCATGCCGTCGATCAAGCGGCACCTCCGCAATTATGCCCAGGGCAGCATGCTGAGCATGGACGCCTTTTCCGGGCGGTTTGCGGTGGCCGACCTGCTAACTTCGTTTCTGAAATCGCTGGCGGATTCGATTCGCGGGTCGGGGATGGTGGATACGGACGAGCCGCTGGAGACGGTCATCACCTGGCCGGCCAACGCAAACGGAGCTCAGCGATACATTACGCGGCAATGCTTCCGCGATGCGGGATTCGAGGTGTTGTCGACGCTCAACGAGCCGACGGCCTCGGCCATCGAACTGGCGGACTGTCTGACCGCCGGCCGCGGCAAGAACAAGCAGGCCGCACCGGGCGCGGTGGCGGTGTTCGACCTGGGCGGCGGGACGTTAGACGCGTCGGTGGTGTGGGTGGACGGCGACGATTTCCAGGTGCTGACCTCGTCGGGCATCGAGGATCTGGGCGGGGACGACTTCGACCGCGTATTGCTGGAGATGTTCCTGGAGAAGCTGAAGCTCTCGCCGGAGGCCGTGGTGCCGCTTACTCGTCATGCACTGCTGCGGCAGGCCCGGGCTCAGAAGGAAACCATCGCCGGCGGCGTGGTGCGGACGCTGTTCATGAACCCGGCGGACTACGGCCTGCAGGGTTTGCCGGTTTCGCTGCCGGTCAAGGGTTATTACGAGCGGTTGCGGCCGATGCTGGTCCCGGCGGTCAAATTGCTGGAATCGGTCATCGCCCGGGCGGCCGACCGTGAGCCGCGGCTGCAGGTGGACGAAGGGCTGACGATTTACCTGGTGGGCGGAGCCTCGAAGCTGCCGCTGGTATCGGAGATGGTGTCGGCGGCGTTCCCTAAGTGCAAGGTGATCATCACGGACAAGCCGTTCACCTCGGTGGCCATGGGAGCGGCGGTTTGTGCGATGGATCGCGTGCACTATCGCGATATTTTCGCCCGGCACTTCGGTTTGCTGCGTCTGCGGGACTTCGGGCGAGCCGAGGTCTTCGATGTGATCTTTCCTGCAGGCACGCCGATTCCCCGCAAGGGTGAGCCTCCGTTGGAGCGCTCGGCGTGGTATCACCCGCATCATAACATCGGGCATCTGCGTTACCTGGAGTGCACCGGCATCGGGCCCAACGGTCTGCCGGACGGCAACGTGCGGGCGTGGAGCGACGTGGTGTTCCCCTACGATCCGGCAGTGCCGTTGGCGGCGCGGCCGTCGCCCGAGCAGATCCTGGGCACGGAGCAGTTTGCCGGGCAGACGGTGTGCGAGTACTACCGCTGCGACAGCGACGGGGTAATCACGGTGGAACTGCGTCGCCCGGCAACGGACGAGAGC
>JBJKSL010000387.1:0-3545 GCA_046704145.1 Phycisphaerae bacterium | reverse complement strand
CTGCCGATTCTGCATGAAGTAACCTTTGAGCAGATAAGGCCGCGAGGTAAAGCCGGTGTGCAGGTTGGGCAACTCGGCGAGCTCTGTCCGCCACACGCGAACGGGTGCGATCGGCTCGCGCGTCAGGAAGGGGATGGATCGGCCCACGAGCGTCTTCCACGGTCCCGAGCCGACCGGCCCCACCACCTTGGCAGCGGCATAACCATCGAGTGACGCGGCGGGCATCATCCAATCCGTCGACATGCGGCGTGCGTCGACGATCTCCTCGAACGGCATCTGACAGCTGATGCGCATGGTGGGCCGCACGTATCCGTCGTCTGCTCGAACCTTCCATTGCTCATCGCTCAGCACGATCGGCTGCCAATCATCGCCGACCTTCTTCTCCACCTGCACCAGCAGACCCGCCTGGCCGCTGGGGTTGTACTGGAAGGTGCCCTCGCCATAGTGGCTCACCAGCACGGCGATGGTGTTGTGTCCGCCGTGCAGCAGACCGGTGGCATCGTACGTGTCGAACTGTTGTGCCCAGAAGAACGAGCGTACCGGCCCGTCGCCGATCCACTCGCCGTTGACGTACAGCCGGTAGCGGGCATCCGCGGAGATGTGCAGGCGATACTGTTCGCCCGGCTGGTCGGCAAGGTCGAAATCGCGACGGGCACACAGGTACAGGTTGCGCGGGCTGGCCGGCCCGTCGGTCCAGATCCACTTGGCCTGCCAGTTCACGTCGCTCGGCCGACCGCCGAAGGTGAGCCAGTCGGCTGGGATCTCTGCTGCGTTGAGAGTCGTTGTCATGAGTGCCACTGTTATCGCGAGTGGTGCCAAGAGCCGCATGAGGTGTGCTCCTATGTAGAAACCCCGCCGGACGCCGGTGTCCAGCCGGCCCGCAGTGTAACCGACTGACGCCGCGTAGTCAGCAGAGGCGGCCATCGCTATAATTCTCACGATGCCGAGACATGAGCCGAACAGTCGGAAAGTGGATCTGGAACGCATAGCCGCCGCGGTCAGGGAGATTCTCATCGGCGTGGGCGAGGATCCGGATCGCGAGGGCTTGCAGCAGACGCCCATGCGCGTTGCTCGCATGTACGCGGAGGTTTTTGGTGGTCTGTGGGAGGATCCGCGCCAATACCTGCGCACGTTCTTCACCGAGCAGTATGACGAACTCGTAGTGCTGCGCGACATTCCCTTCCACTCAATGTGCGAGCATCATCTGCTGCCCTTTGCGGGCAAGGCGCACGTGGCCTATCTGCCCGACGGGCGGATTGTCGGCATCTCCAAGCTCGCTCGCGTGGTGGAAGCCGTCGCCCGCCGGCCGCAGGTGCAGGAGCGCATGACCAGCGAGATTGCCAACCTGCTCATGGAGGAGCTCAACGCCAAGGGCGTGGCCGTAATCGTGCAGGCGTCGCATCTGTGCATGACCTGTCGAGGCGTGAAGAAGCCCGGCTCAACCATGGTGACCTCGGCCCTCCGCGGCCGCTGCAAGTCAGACGCCCGCACCCGCAGCGAAGTCATGATGCTCCTGCACGACACCAGCGGCCTGCTGATGACCTGACGTAACACATTTTCCATGTGGACCGGCTTCCTACGTGTCTGGCTTGAACCGCAACGCGGCTCCACAACATAGCCCAGGGTCGCGCAGCGCACCCTGGGAAAGCAGGCCCAAAACAGAATTTCAACCCTGAAAGGGTTGCACAACGCGGGCGTTTGTGAAACCCTTACGGCCGACAGACCATCGAGCGAGGTAGAGCACGTGAACCACTCCGAGATCGTTACTCAGATTGAATCCACCGGCGTCGTGGCCATCATCCGTGCGGCCAGCAGCGGCGAACTCGTGGAAGTTGTCAACGCCCTTCGCGACGGCGGCCTGACCTGCATCGAGGTGACCATGACCACCCCGAATGCGTTGGACGTCATCAAGGCGGCTCGCCAGCAAGTGGGCGAGGCGGCGGCCATCGGCGTGGGCACCGTGCTCGACGCCGAAACCGCGCGAGCGGCGATTCTGGCCGGCGCACAGTTCGTGATTGCTCCCATCACCGATCTGCCGACCATCGAGATATGCAAACGCTATAGCGTGCCGGTCATCCCTGGGGCCTTCACGCCGACGGAAGTCGTGCGTGCCTGGCAGGCGGGGGCGGATTTTGTGAAAGTGTTCCCCACCGGCGGGCTGGGAGCCCGGTACCTGGCAGACCTGCATGCCCCGTTGCCGCAGATCAAGCTCATCCCCACCGGCGGCGTTACGCTGGAAAACGTGGCTGAGTTCATTAGCGCAGGCGTAAGCGCGGTGGGCATCGGCTCGGCCCTGGTCCGCAAGGACTGGCTCGAGAAAAAGGATTTCGCCGCCATCAAACGGGAAGCCGGCCAGTGGCTACAGGCGGTCAAACGTGCTCGTGAATCGTGAACTAGGGACCGCCGGTCACACGGCGAGTGTGACCCCCTTGCGGACTGACTGCTTCCGCAAGTGATCGAGAGCAACGACTGATTCTCTGCTCGGCTTGACCGTGCCGCGCTCCCAGCGAGAAATCGTCATCTTGTCCACCCCCAGGCGTTGCCCCAGCCGTTCCTGCGTGAGCCCCAGAGCTTTGCGCAGCGTCGCAATGTAACCAGGCGTGGGCGGACGGTCGGAAGCAGGCGTTGCCAGCACCTGGATGCGGTCCAGCAGTTCAACGGCAGGCGGCAGAAAGGCGACTTCGCCGTCCCGATCGGTAGTTACCCACCGGCCGGGTATCTCAACGAACAACCTGCGTCCGTCGCGCAGCTTGAGAATGTACGGATAGTCGGGTTGACGCCGCTCTGCTCCAGCTTTGCGACCTCGCGATTTCTCTTTTGCAGTCGTCGGCATCCCGCACCTCACCCCCGTTCGCGGCGTCAATACATCGTGATGAACAAAACCCAGTCGCGTTGCTGCTTATCCCAGTCAAGGACGCAGACAAATTCGACTCCCAGCCCGTCCGCAGCCACCCCCGAGAGGATCCACTTTGGCCTGTTGTGGAGCTCAGACCCTCCGTCGCGGACGTCTGCGGGCGCGTCCAGGACAGCGAGGACATCTGCCCATAGCATTCCTCGCAAGGCCATCTGGTCGCGGAAATGCTTAAGCAAGCGGTAACGCTTGGCCCGAACGCACGAACGTATGGTTCGCAGGGCCTCTTTCGTTTCCGCGTCCATGGGGCTAGTATACACGAGAGTAGGCATGGCGACGAGCCTTTTTCCAGTGGTCAAACGTGCTCGTGAATCGTGAACACGACCAACTCGAGATGACCCCGACTCACACCGAGCGAGCCTCGGTGGCGGAGATTCTGTCGGGTTTTGGGCCGGCAGGGCGGTTCCTGATTGGTACAGACAGAGGCGTCGCGGCCGGTGAAACTGCTCGTGGGAACTGGTCGCGGGCGGCGGTCTGGCTGCCGGTTTGGGGTTTGCTGATCGGTATCGCCTACGCGGCCGCGTTCAGAGTGGCGTGGTTGTGGCTGGGCGAGCATCAGCGGCTTCGTATTGCCCCCATGGCCGTGCTGCTTGCGGTAGACGCCGGCTGGCTGGGCTATCGCCTGCTGGAAGGG
>JBJKSL010000386.1:0-3397 GCA_046704145.1 Phycisphaerae bacterium | reverse complement strand
GCGTCATTCGCCGCGCACACAAATACGTAAATGCGTATCAGGCCTTCCGCGCGGCAACATCAATGCTCGTGATGTAGTCGCCAACCACAGCACCAGCGGGCAGCGCGTCCGCAATCTTGCGGTAAAGCGGATCCTTGAACTGGCTGAAGGCGGCAACGTACTCGGGCTTGAGCGTAACCTCGATATCCGTAAGACCAGCAGCCTGGAGCATGGCTTTGTATTCCTCCACCAGCACCGCGCCGGCAACACAGCCGATCAGCGCATCCACCATCTGACGGATGACTTCCGGCAGCGGCTTGAGCAAGGCCAGATCAGAGACGGCCACCTTGCCGCCGGGCCGAAGCACGCGGGCGATATCGCGCCAGACCTGCGGCTTGTCGGGAGACAGATTAATGACGCAATTGGAGATTACCACGTCCACGCTGCTGTCTGCGAGCGGCAGATGCTCGATCTCGCCCAGCCGGAACTCCACGTTATTCAGACCCGTGTTGCCCTTATAGGTTGCGATGTTGCGGCGGGCTTTGCTGAGCATCTCAGGAGTCATGTCTACGCCAATGACCCGACCGGCCGAGCCCACCTTCGGACCCGCGAGGAAGCAGTCGAACCCCCCGCCGCTGCCCAAATCGAGCACTACCTGGCCGGGCGTTAGCTGGGCAATAGCAGTAGGATTTCCGCAGGATAGTCCCATGTTGGCCCCTTCGGGCAGCGCAGCAAGCTCCTCTGTTGTATAGCCAAGCGTGCTGGCCAGGTCACCAGGCGCCCAGGAACTCCCGCAACAGGATGAGGACGCTGAACCGCAGCCGCAGTGCCCGCCGGTACCGGCCGCCAGCGTGCCCTGCTGAGCCACTTTGGCATAGCCTTCACGGACTTTAGCTCGAACGGAATCGGCGTTCTGCTCGTTATTACAGCAGCTATGCATCGGCATTCTCCTTGTGCTTATCACAACACGGCTTGTTGTCAGCAAAGACCATCTGCGGCTGGCCGTCCTCTGTTCCGCCGATGTACCGCCGCTGGAAGTAGAGAGCCACGTTTACCAGGCTGATCAACACGGGCACCTCAACCAGCGGACCAATCACGGCCGCGAAGGCTACGCCGGAGTTGATGCCAAAGACCGCCACGGCGACGGCTATGGCCAACTCGAAATTGTTGCTTGCCGCGGTGAAGGACAGCGTAGCCGTCTTGGAGTAGTCGGCGCCGATCTTCCGTCCCATCCAGAAGCTGACCAGGAACATCACGATGAAATAGATCAGCAGCGGGATCGCTATTCTGACGACATCCAGCGGTATCCTGACGATCAAGTCGCCCTTGAGGCTGAACATCACCACAATCGTGAACAGCAGAGCTACCAGGGTGATGGGCGAGATCTTGGGGATGAAATGTTGCTCGTACCACTGCTTACCTTTGGCTTTAACCAGCACAAAACGCGTGACCATGCCCGCGATGAAGGGGATCCCCAGATAGATGAACACGCTTTCGGCGATTTGGCGAATGGTCACCTGCACCACCGCACCGCTCAGGCCAAACAGCGGCGGCAGCACCGTTATGAAGAACCAGGCATACACCGAGTAGAACAGCACCTGAAAGATGGAGTTGAAGGCCACCAGTGCCGCAGCATACTCGCTGTCGCCCTTGGCCAACTCGTTCCACACGATCACCATGGCGATGCAGCGGGCCAGCCCGATCATGATGAGGCCGACCATGTACTCCGGGTACCCGCGCAGGAAAACGATGGCCAGAAAGAACATCAGCACCGGGCCGACGATCCAGTTCTGCACCAGCGACAGGGCAAGCACGCGGTAGTTGCGGAACACGTCGCCCAGTTCCTCATATTTCACCTTGGCCAGCGGCGGATACATCATCAAGATCAGGCCGATTGCGATGGCGACGTTCGTCGTGCCGACCTGAAAGAAGTCCACCACGTTCTTTGTTGCCGGGACGAAATAGCCTCCCAGCACGCCGACGGCCATGGCCAGGAAGATCCACAGCGTCAGATAGCGATCCAGGAAGGATAGTCTCTTGCTCAGCTTTTGTAGCACGCGCTCAACTCCTTGAGATCCGCCTTGCGCAGTTTCTTGAGCGTCTCGGCATCGCGCCCGACGACGGCCTCGTCAGCCAGAATCTCCGTTGCCCACTTCAGTGCACGCTGGACGGCAGGCTTTGCCTGTCTGCCGGGCAGACGGAAGTAGCACCAGCGGCCATCCTTGCGACGTTCCACGAGCCCGGCCTGCACCAGCAGGTCCATATGCTTGGAGAGGGTTGCCGGGGCCAGATCCAGCAGTTGAATGATGTGACACAGGCACAATTCGCCGCCTCGCAGGGCCAACAAAGCCCGCACCCGCGTCTCATCGCTCAGGGCCTTGGCAATGGACAGGAACTCTCGCATATGGCCAAGCCTCCATAGTTCGTCACTTCGCCAACAAACGAATTGTACACAACAAGCCGCCATGAGGCAAGTGCCCGCTCGTGCGCAAACGGCTCCGCTCGTGCGAGAACCGCAGATCCGCTCGTGCGGGAACTGCAGGTCCGCTCGTCCGGGAACTGCAGGTCCGCTCGTGCGGGAATCCTTTCCCGCACGTCTTCTTTGCCGGAATCCCTTCCGGCGAAGACCTGGCAGAGGACTCGGGGGAACGGATTCCCGCACCAGCGGCTGTCAGGATCAATGTGCCGCATTAAGGCTCGTCGGAGCGGGTGCTGGCTACATCTGGTGAGTCCGCACGCGACCGTCCTCCATCTCGTAAATGGTGTCGAAGAGGTCAAGCATACGATGGTCGTGGGTCACGACGAGCACGCCTGCTCCGCGCTCGTGGGTGACTCTCCGGAACAGGTCGATCACCTGGCGTCCACGCTGGCTGTCGAGGGCAGCGGTGGGCTCATCCGCGAGGATCACCGAGGGCTGGTTGGCCAAGGCTCTGGCCACCGCGATACGCTGTTGCTCTCCGCCCGACAGCGCAGCCATGTAGTGTTCGGCCCGGTCAGCCACGTCCAGATACTCCAGCAGTTCCAGCGTTCGCTTGCGAGCCAGCCTCCGGCCGGCGCCGTCAAGTTCCATGGCGACCTGAACGTTTTCTCGTGCCGACAGAAATGGAATGAGATTCGCCGACTGAAAGACGTACCCGATGTGCTGGCGGCGGAACCTGCGCACGTTCACCTTCGGGGAAGTTCCCTCCATCACCAGCCTGCCATCGATGTGGATACGCCCTGAAGTAGGTGGATTGATCAGCGCCATCGCAGTCAACAAGGTGGTTTTTCCGCCACCGCTGGGTCCCAGCAGAGCGGCGAGCTCGCCGTGCCGGACGGCAAGTGTGGCATCACAGACGGCCACGACTTCGGTGTGCCCGCTGCCGTAGACTCTCGTGAGATTCGCAACCTGGATAGCAGGCGTTTCTTCCATCAGATC
>JBJKSL010000385.1:0-6572 GCA_046704145.1 Phycisphaerae bacterium | reverse complement strand
CACAAGTTCTAAGTGCGCTTGGTATAAGCACCTTGTGAGAAAGTAGTGCCAGCTTTCTGGTGATGATGGTCGGGTAAAGAATGTGTCGATACGTGCGAATAGACAAAACAAGCCCCGCCGCGGTTGCGACAGGGCTTGTTCATGTTCAACTGAGTTGTGCAGCGTCGAAGGTCACGCTTCCCGGGCCGCTTCGCGTTCCTTCTTGGCCTGATCGATGATCTGCTGCTGGACGTTGCCAGGCACGGCCTCGTAGTGGCTGAGTTCCATGGCGTAGCTGCCCTGGCCGCCGGTGATGCTGCTGAGCCGTGAGTGGTAGTCAGACATTTCGCTCAGCGGCACGCGAGCCTTGATCACGCTCAGACCGCCAGGCAGCATGTCCTGACCTTCGGGGCGTCCGCGGCGGCTGGCCAAGTCGCCCTGTATGTCACCCACCTTGTCGTTGGGCACGGTCACTTCGACGTGCACGATGGGCTCGAGCAGCACGGGCTTGCACTTGGCGAAGGCGATCTTGAAGGCTTCGCGACCGGCGATCTGGAAGGCGATGTCCTTGCTGTCCACCGGGTGGGTCTTGCCGTCGATCAGGTGCACCTTCACGTCGACCACCGGATAGCCGGCGATGACGCCTTCCTTGAGCTGGGCCTGGATACCCTTGTCCACGCTCGGCCGGAAGGACTGATCGATGGTGCCGCCGAAGATCTCATCGAGGAACTCGTAGCCCTTGCCGCGTTCGTTGGGCTCGACGTTGATGATGACCTTGCCGAACTGGCCGGCGCCGCCAGACTGCTTCTTGTGCGTGTATTCGACGTTGTCGATCTTGCTCATGATGGTTTCGCGGTAGGGGATCCGCGGCGGCTTGGTGTTCACGTCGAGCTTGAAGTGCGTGAGCATCCGCGACAGGATCGACCGCAGGTGCAGGTCGCCCACGCCGCGAATCACCAGCTCGGCCGTCACCGGATCGCGCTCGGCCTGGAAGCAGGGATCCTCTTCGGTATAGCGGGCAAGAGCACCGCTGACCTTGTCGGCGTCACCGCGGCTCTTGGGCTCGATGGCCAGTGCGAACATCGGGTGCGGGAACCGGGGCATCTCGATGCGGCCATCGGTGCTCTCGGCCGAGAGCACGTCGCCGATGCAAGTCTCCAGCTTGGCCATGGCAACGATGTCGCCGGCGATGGCTTCTTCGATCTCGGGATGCTCGGCCCCCTGCATCTTGTGCAACTGACCGGGGCGGACGGCCTTACGCTCGTCGTTGATGTGGATCGACGAGTCACTCTTGATCGAGCCGGAGAGCATCCGCACCATCGAGTACTTGATGTTGCTCTTGGGGTCGGCTGCGACCTTGAAGACCAGGCCGACGAACTTCTGGGCTGCATCGGGCTTGACCGGTGTCTTGCTGTCCTTTTCCGCCAGCTCGCGCTGCTTGCCTTCTGTTGGCGAGGGGCAGTAATCGGCGATGAAGTCGAGCAACTCGCGGACGCCGACCTCGCCGCGGGCGTTGGTGAACAGAATGGGCACTACATTGCCGGACGCGATGGCCTTGCCGATGATGCCTGCAACCTTGGCAGGGTCGATCTCGCCCGCCTCCAGGTACTCTTCCATCAGCTTCTCGTCGGCTTCGATCACACGTTCCACGAGGGCGGTGTGAGCGTCGGCCACGCTGCCGAGATCGCTGTCGCCGTCGGTGTTGGCGAAGCAATCGACGACCTTGCTGCCCTTGTCCGCAGGGAGATTGAAGGGCACGCACTCGGCGCCGAACAGCTCCTGGATGCCGCTGAGCAGCTCGGCGAGGTCGAGGTTGGCGTCGACCTTGTTGATCACGATCACCCGACCGAGGCCGTAATCCTTGGCCTTCTCCATCATGCGGCGGGTGTTCACTTCGATGCCGGCGGTGGAGGATACCAGGCATACCGCAGTCTCAACGGCAGAGATCGAGGCCAGGGCCGGCCCAATGAAGTCGGGGGCGCCCGGCGTGTCGATGACGTTGATCTCTTTGCCCTTGTTCTTCACGTGGATGATCGACGAGTCGATCGAGCAGCCGCGAGTCTTCTCCTCGTCCATGTAGTCGAGGTAGCTGTTCTTGGCATTGACATCGCCCAGGCGGTTGGTGGCGCCGGTAACGTGAAGGATGGCGTCGCCGAGACTGGTCTTGCCAGCGCCTTGGTGCCCAACGAGAGCTACGTTGCGGATATCCGAAGTACTGTAAGCCGGCATGAGTTTCTCCGTATGCTGATCACCTGTCGCCGGGCTCGGCAAAGTCGCTGACGGGTGCAAAGTGCCACGGTTCCCGGCGAGTAACTGCCGAACAGTACCGGGTTTACGTGCGAGAGGGTCCCGGGCAGCCGTCCGGACATAGAATTGCCATTGTATTAAGATTACGCGCGGGAACAAGGGGAACACACGCAGACAACGGGCGAATTGTAGCGATTACGATTCGCGAGGCCCCGCTCGACCCGCGTAAAAACAAAGTGGCCCGCCGGCGGATGTTGGTCGCACCGGCGGGCTTTTGCTATTCGGCTGCTGCTGTAGCTTGCAGCCACGTTCCGCTGCGCTACCGCAGCAACCTTCTACATTCATCAGATGACACTGATCACCTCCTTCCAATGGGCCCACCCCTTCAGGCTGGTAAGCCTTCCGGGCTTTGCCCCCGTCCCACCGGCCGTCGCCAGAAGGACCCACACGATGTTGCGGCGAACATAGCCGCATCACCGCGGCAGGTGACCGGGTTCCGCCCGCCTTGCCTCGCCCGTCTTTGAGGCCGCCTCGGCAGAATCAGCCATGCCTACGATTTAACTCTAGCTTCCACCCCCGCTTGAATCAAGAAAAAAGGGGCAATCGTAGCCGCAAAAAAGCCTCCGACCCGCCGGTCTGCGGAGGTTATGCCAATCGCACGTATGGCGGCTATTGGGCGGTCACGCTGGCGTTGGTGGCGATGACTTTGCGAAGCAACATCTCGTAGAACGAGCGGGCCACCACCTGCTCGGCCTTGATGACTTCATTGGCTCCGCATTGGGCAGCCTGTATGCCGGTGGAGGCGTGCGTGGTTCGAGCCACAATGTACAGGTCCGGTCGCAGGTAACGTGCCACCTGGGTGGCGCGAACTACGGCAGCTTCGTCGGGAATGGTCAGCACCAGAATGGCGGCGCTGTCGATCCCGGCCTCACGCAGCGTCTCCTCAGATGAGGCGTCCCCTCGCACGACACGTCGGCCGAGCTTGAGCTGCGACTCGATGGTTTCGCTGTTCTCTTCGATGATCACGTAATCGATGCCGTGACGGTCGAAGATGTCGGCCACCCAGCGGCCGGCGAGGCCAAAGCCGGCGATGATCACTGTGCCGAGGCGTCGAGCGGCTTCTTCCGGCTTGAGGTTGGCGACGCGAACGTACACCGGCGTGCCGTCGGGCCAACTGGTTCGAGCGGCCAGTCGGATCGCCCCGTCCTCGTAGTATCCGAGATACTCGCTTGACTCCGGTGACATTTCCGATCGGTCGCACATGGCTTCGACTCCGGCTGGCGGCGCGCTGGGAACGGTGTTCATGGGATTATCCGCCAGCAGTGGCTGCGATTATACCCCGTTTTGACCGAAAACGGGACACTTTCGTATACCTGTGTAAGCCGAACCTTAAATATAGAAGCCACAGAGGATTCGACGCACACAAGCCCGATTTGTGTTGATCGGCTTCATGCGGGCAGGGACTTCAATGTATGCAGGCTCTGGACAAAGATCGTTCAACCCCAGATGACGTCTGCCGCGTCGAAAACAGGTCCGTCGGTGCAGCAGAGTCGGTATCTCCAGCCTTCCGGGGCCGCGTTATCGCGAATGCGTACCACGCACGACTGGCAGGTGCCCATCCCACAGGCCATCATGCGTTCCAGGCAGACCTGGCAGGGGATATTCCGCGCGATGCACAGCTTAGCCACCGCTTTCATCATGCGATCCGGCCCGCAGGTGTAGACTACGGCCTTTTGAGCCTGCGTGGGATTGCGATCCAGCCATGCCGAGAGCACGTCGGGCAGCAGCCCGTGAGCCCCCAGCGAGCCGTCATCGGTCGCCACCAATGCCGGCGTGGCCGATCGAGCCAGCTCCGGGCAGAGAGGCGTGGGCTCCTCGGCCGAGCACGGCACCTGGGCATCGCGACTCAAAGGCAGCAGGTCGGCCGAGCGGGCACCGCAGAAGGCAACCGCGGGCGTACCGGCGGCGTGTAGCCGCTCAGCCAGCCAGATCAGCGGCGGCAGACCGATGCCTCCGCCGACCAGAATCGCCAGCTTGTCGGCTGCCGGATGCCGGAACGGCTGGCCGAGCGGGCCGAGGATGCTCACGTTCTCGCCCGACTGCAGCCGCGACAGCCACTTGGTGCCGATACCGATCGCGCGATAGAGCACGTCCACTTCGATGCCGCTACCCGTGCATCGCAGCCCGCCGATACTGAAGGGGCGTCGGATAAAGGCCCCGCCGCTCCAGCCAAGCTCGCTGGGCTCTGTGCACATGATCTGAATGAACTGCCCGGGCACGGCCGCGGGGAACTCTGCTACGGTCAGCGTCAGGCGATAGTGCTCGCGGCAGATGGGTTGATTGGCAAGAACCCGCGCCAGAAACACGCCCTTCTTTCGATCGCATGTGCAATTGTGAGTCGACGACGGCAATTCATGCTCCTGAAGCTGATAGACCACGGATGAACACGGACACAAAACAGTCAACTACTTTGCCGGCTCGGTTGCGGTTAGTCCAGGCGATTCGGCAATCCACACCTCCATTTCACCTGCCTGGCGGTGGTCCCACAGATGGTAGGGGATTGCTGTCATCTCCACCTGCCGGGTTGCCGTGGCTGGCTGGTAGAGCTTGCCCGTCCAGTCCGTCGGTTCGACGGCGAGAGCCTCGGCCTGCAGAGCGACAAAGCTCATATCGGCAGGAACACCGGAGCAGAACTCTGCTGCCGGCAGCGTCTTAGTCTCAATGAGGGACTCCGGCGGTAGTACCAAGTTGGAAACTCGACCACCGTTGTCGACCGCTTCCAGACAATAGACGATCGGTCCGCGCTGCAACGCCACCCGGCCGCGATCGGCGGCGACGCTGGGTTGTGCATACACGCGCCGCACCGGCATGGGCATCGAGATATCGATCGTGTCGCCGGGCTTCCAGGTGCGATGAATACTCACGTATCCGCGCTCGACCTTGTAGTCGCCCAGTTGCTGACCGGCCACGGTGATAGTTGGCTCCGCCGTGCACCAGGCCGGAATCCGCAGATGCACGTCGAATTCGGTCGGGGCCGCCGGAGTTACCGTGACAGTATTATGTCCCGACCATGGATACTCGGTTTTCTGCGAGATGGTTAGCGGGCCGGACTCGATCTTCGTCTTGGCCCTGCTGGCTACGTACAGGTTGACCCACACTCCGTTGTTGTCCGTGGAGTAGATGTAGCCCGGAATGGAGGGGATGAATCGCACGATATTCGTGGGGCAGCATGCACAACCGTACCACGGCTCGCGATGATGCTTGCCGTTGCTGGCCAGCGGATTTACGTAGAAGAACTTATTGCCTTGCAGAGAGACGCCTGACAAGACGCCGTTGTAGATGGCTCGTTCGAGAACATCCGCGTATCGGCCGTCAGCCTTCAGGTTGAGCAACCGCTGATTCCACAGCGCCAGGCCGATAGCGGCACAAGTCTCGCAGTACGCGGTGTCGTTGGGCAGTTCGTAATTCTCGCCGAACGCCTCGCCCTCGTGTCGCGAGCCGATGCCGCCGGTGATGTACATCTTCTTGTCGACCACGTTGTGCCAGATAGCGTCCATTGGAGCGAACAGCGTGTCGTCGTTCGTCATGGCGGCGACATCCGTCACCCCGCAGTACAGATACATGGCCCGCACAGCGTGGCCGACAACGTCGGTCTGCTCGCGAATGGGTTTGTGAGCCTGCATGTATTCGAGATGTGGGAAGTTCTCCAGTTGCGTGGTGCCGCGGATGTTGACGAAATGCTCGGCCAGCTTGGCATAGCGCGGCTCGCCGGTGTAGCGGTAGAGCTTGACCAGGGCCAGTTCGATCTCCGGATGGCCGGACCAGCCGATCTGCTTGCCGGGGCCGAACTTGTCGTTGATGAGATCAGCGAAGCGCTTGGCCACGTCCAACAACTTCGTTTTGCCGGTGGCCTGGGCGTAAGCCACCGCAGCTTCGAACAGATGGCCCGCGCAGTACAGCTCGTGCTTCTGGCAGAGATTGGTCCACTTCTTGTCGGGCTCCATCAGCGTGTAGTACGCGTTCATGTAGCCGTCGGCCTGCTGGGCGGCGGCGATCTCGTCGATGATCTTGTCCGTGCGCGCTTCCAACTGTTCGTCGGGGTGTTGGGCCAGGCAATAAGCGATGCCCTCGATAACCTTGTAGACGTCCGAGTCGTTAAAGTATGCGCCCTCGTACTTGCCGGGCATGTGGCCGGCGGCCTTGGAGAAATTCGCTAGCCGGCCGGTCTTTTCGCACTGTTCGAGGCAGGCACTGACCGTGGCCGTGCGATTGGTTTCGATCCGCGGAGCCCAGAAGTGGTCCTCGACCTTTACGGCAGTGAAGGGCACGGGGGTCAGCGCTGGTTT
>JBJKSL010000384.1:0-5147 GCA_046704145.1 Phycisphaerae bacterium | reverse complement strand
CGGCTTCGTGAGGCTGGGGGAGGGCTCTGCGTATTTCCCACCCCTTCCGAGGCGGAAGGGATGGGGCACCCGGACCGACGGGCAACACCTCGCGGATCAGCCGCAGCAGGGCCATCCAGTAGACGAGCATGTTGAGCCAGGTCCATAGGATGCCGCCGACGGTGTAGCCCAGCAGTGCGAACGGTATCAGCAGGACGGCGTGGGTGGGGCTGTAGGGGAAGTGACCGACGCCCTCAAGCTGCGTGTACAGGCTGCGGCCGGCGATCCACTCCAGGGCCCGCGAGGCGTTCTTGGGGAAGACGGTATGCACGTGGGGGGCGATGCACGTCTTGACCGCGACAGCGATTCCCAGGCCGACCCACAGGCACAGGACTGCCACCGAAAAGTAAAGGAGGCCTTTCTTGCCCGTGCCGTAGCCGGTCGCTGCCGCTTGGGATGAGTTCAAATCTGCTTCCACTCTTGTGGGAGTATAACCGAGGTTTGCCAGTCATCCAGCAGGCACTTAACATATCGCGTTCATCCGACCTGGTGATTGGCACCTGCGGAACAAAACGGAGATCCGATCGTGTTCAAAGGCAGCATGGTAGCCCTCGTCACGCCGTACGCGAATGGCGAGGTGGACTGGAAGACACTGGACGCCCTGGTAGATCTGCACATTGAGGCGGGCACGGATGTGCTCGTGCCGACGGGGACGACCGGCGAGAGCCCTACGTTGACGCACGCGGAGAACGACGCGGTAGTCGCAGCGGTGGTCAAGCGGGCCAAGGGCAAGATCCCGGTGCTGGCGGGCACGGGCTCGAACAGCACGGCCGAGGCCCTGGCCATGACTAAGAACGCTCGCAGGAACGGGGCGGACGGTGCGCTGCTGGTAGTGCCTTATTACAACAAGCCGACGCAGGAGGGGCTGTATCGGCACTTCAAGGCCATCGCCGACGCGGTGGACTTCTCGCACGTGATGTACAACATCCCCGGGCGGTGCAGCGTCGAGATGAGCGTGGACACCATCTGCCGGCTTCGCAAGGACTGCCCCAGCATCGTGGGCGTCAAGCATGCGACCGGTTCGATGGATGGGGCCAGCGAACTGCTGAGCCGGTGCGAGATCGAGGTGTACAGCGGCGATGATTCCATGACCCTGCCGTTGATGTCGGTGGGGGCGGTGGGCGTGATCAGCGTGCTGGCCAACATCGTGCCGAAGGACGTCAAGGCCATGTGCGATGCCGCCTTGCAGGGAGACTGGGAGACCGCTCGGCAGTGGCATTTCAAGATGTTCAAGCTGGCCAAGGGGCTGCTCAGCATCGAGGTGAACCCCATCCCGATCAAGACGGCCATGGCCATGCGCGGCATGCTCAAGGACGAGTTCCGCCTGCCGTTGTGCAGTATGGCCCAGGCGAATCGGGAAAAGCTCGAGGCGGTGCTGAAGGAATACGGGATTTGAAGAGAATGCAGAATGCAGAATGTAAAAGATGAAGAGAGCGGATCGCCAAGTGTTCTCTTTAATTCTACATTCAACATTCTACGTTCAACATTCACTCTTCCTGCCAGTTCAACTCACGGATTGATGCTGAATCGATCGGTGGCTCTATCTCATCGACGACCACTCGAAGGCGGTCGGTCTTTGCAGAGGTGAAGTCGACGCTCGCCGTGGGCTCCGCGGCAGTGGTGGCGAAGTCTCCTTGCGACTTGTATTTGCCGGCGGCAGTATCCCAGGTTTCGATGTGACCTTTGCAGGGCGAGCCAGGCTGCACCTTCACGCGTGCGACAGTCTGCGGCTTGGGGAGGATGACCTCCACCCATTGGGGCATGGCTTGTCCGGGCAGTGATTTCCAACTGGTGTTGGCGTCGCCGTCGATGGCCTGCAGTGCTTCGGAGATGCAACTGCTCGATTTTGCGAGGATACCTTTCTGATAGGCCGGGGCGTTCGTCGCCGCAGGCACGGGCAGCAGGTCGTCGCTCCGCACCGAGCGTGGTCGCGGAATGTACCGCGGCGTTTCGCCAGCAACGATCAGGCTTTCCCCCGCAGGCAGGTCAACGTTGACGTTTTTGCCACGCCGTTCGATTTCTGCACGTTTGCCGTTCACAAATACGTAGTCTGCACCGGGTTCAACCGAGAGGCTCAACCGCGTTGGTTCGGTCGCCCACACTTGCGCCCACAGTGGCGATCCGAACTCAATGGCGGCATCCACCGGACGCGTTGCCCGCATGAGCTCGTGGTTCTCCACGCCGAGCCGCCGCCCGCCGAGCACGATGGCATGGCGTTCGCGGCCGTGCTCGCCCTGGTCCCACACCGCGACGAGACGCGCGTCGGTGCTGTCGTTGGCGTCGGCGTCATCACCGGTCCGCACGACCAGCCGCCAGTCTTCGCCCACACGCCGAAGCTGCCAGCGTCCGGGAGCGATGGCGGATACGTTGACTCGCTGCTGGCTTGGTCCGGCAGTGGGCCATTGGCAGACCAGCAGGTAGCTGCGCTCCTTCGTTGGCTCGGGTGAGTCGAATCGTACGTATTTGCGAGGATTCTGCAGATACCAGCCGTCCTGCTCGGTGACGTTGAACTCGGCCTCGCTGTGCAAGGAAACCTGGGCGGGGCGTTCGTCGTCGCCGATGAGCAACTCGCCCGGTGAGGCGGTTGGATACGGAATCTTCAGTGACCGGCCGGGATGCAGCAGATAATCGAAACGATGCGGCCCCTTGCCTTTCAAGCGGTCGAGCACCAGGGCCAGTCCGCCGGGTAGCATAATGAGGTCGCGTGTCCAGGACTTGAGCGCATCGGGATAGGCGGCTGCCAATTGGCCGGAGGCCGCGGTCAGACGCGAGGTGCCGACCGCGGAGAGCAATTGACCGTCGGCTCGGGCTTGCGGCTTACCGTCCACCAGCACCACGTTGTGGCCGACGGATTTTGAGGAGAAGCGTTTGTAGATCGGCGAGCCATAGGGCGCGGTGCCGGCATCGATGATGGTGGGGCCGCCGCCACCGAAGAGGTAGAACGTGCCGAGGTCGAGCTGGCCACGGTTCTGGTGGAATTTGATCGCCGCCGTCGGCGTGTCGGGGCTCCAGCCGCTGCGCATGACGACTTGGCCGATGCCGCGCCAGGCGTGCATGGGTATCGCGGTGTCAGGCTCGCACCCCGGCACCGATTCGTCCAGCCAGAGCAGTTCGCAGATATCCTGCGGGATGGGTGCGGTGCGTTCGCACAGCCAGGCGGCGGTGGCGTTCTGGCGATGCCTGGTCAGAGCGGCGTAGAGTGTCGGAAATGCGACATTTGAGGCACAGTCGCCAAAAGGGATGATGGACGACTGCACTTCCCCATGTTCGCGCCAGGCGAGGGCGTTCCAGGCGGCGCTGTCGAGCAGGTGGGGAGGAAGATCGCGGAAAAGATCCTCGCCGGTGATCCGCTGGTGTGCATCGGCGAAGCAGCAGATATAGCGCACGGCGTAATCCATGTACGTTACGCTCTCTTTGTATCCGCCGTCGATGCCGAAGTTGGGCTCGGAGGGGCCGATCACAGGTCTGGTGGTCGCATGGCCCTTGTGGGCGTACGGCCCGTCTGTGTACCAGTCGCCGCCACGGTCGTGCACCCAAGCTCGCACGCGGTTGCGCACGAGGCGGACCCAGTTGGCGGCCTCCGGTTCCTCGCCGAGCACCGCCAAGGCGCCGATGCCGGCTGAACTTGCACAGACCATCACCCAGTTGCCGTTCGGCAGTTGATGACGTGGCAGTCGAGCGGCGGTCAGCGGATCGACCCAGTCCTCAATCAGCGGGCGGATGCCGTTGCGGACCAGGGCTGCCCGGACCTTGGCCCGCTGCTCGTCGGTCAGACGCGGATACAGCAGGTCGTAGGCGGTGGCGACGGCGGTGGTCATCATGCCCGTTTCGAGTGCCGCGTGCCAAGGCGGATCGAAGTGGTCGGGCTTGTCGAACAGCGGCCCAAGCCAGCGATCGTATTCGCAGGCAGCCATGAGCATCCGCACGCCCTTGCTGGCCAGGCGATCATCACCGGTGACGAATGCGGCAAAGGCCACGTTGGTGAGATGACGGTCGTACCAGTGTGCGACCACGTTGTAGCGGCCGTGCTGGCCGGTGCCGGTCTTTGCGTAGCCCTCATCCGGCGGGACGGCGTCGAGCATGCTGATGGCTGCATTCTGGATGTACTGCCAGCCGGGGCCGAGGCGCGTCGAGCGATTCAGCCGCTCGTGGAAGGCGGGCAGTTCCGCTTCGCTCAGCAGCAGACGCGGATGGACGACCTGCGAGGGGGTTTTGATCTCGTCGCTGTCGACGGCGGACACGAAAAAGGTGCGGTAGTTGGCGGCGGGTGTCCAGTGGCCGTCAGCATCGCCGGCGAAAGCCCGCCAGTAGTATTGGCCGTCGGCCAGCGGTTCGCCCGCGTATTGTGCCGAGACGACAGGGCAGATGCCTTCCTCGGCGGATATGCGGACATCTTTGACGACCATCGCCTTGGTGAAAGCGGCATCGCGAGCCAGCTCGATGCGATATCTCGTCGCGCCGTAACGGCCGTTGAGATGGAAGCTGGGCTGTCGCTGGGTGATGGTCTCATATTCAGCAGGCCAGACAGGCAGCGGCGGCTTTAGGTTCTGGCCTCCGTTTGTGGTCGCAGGCACATCTGCCGCCGTCAGCAGCGATGCGCACACGCATAGAAGGACGACTGCTAAGATCCACCCTTGACCACGCCGTAAGCTCATCCCGTATCCCTTGTGCTGGTTGCCGTATTGTACACTCACCCTGTGCAACCGGTTACCTGCCATTGGATAGCTTACCGCAGCCAACGCTTATCGGACACTGTGGCGGCTTAAGTCGAGGCGTCCGAGAACCGATGCAGAGTGGGGAACTCTTGGCCATCCAACAGTGGAGCATTCATGTTTAAGGAACGGACCGCATTTCGGCCGCAGAATCAGCAGCGAAACGCGCTTGACGGGGACGGTGACGATGGTTCGGACGCCTTGTCCGCAGTGCTCATGCCCAGTGCGCCGGAGCCGGACCAGGTAGAAGCGTCTCGGCCGCGGTTCAAGCCGGCAGTGCCGACCTCGCTGAAGGAGGCGGGCCTGACCGACGAGATCGTCGAGTCGATCTCGATGTAGTACCAGCTTACGGTGGGCTCCGCACCGGGGGCACAGGAGGGAAACCAGATGGGTTTG
>JBJKSL010000383.1:0-5367 GCA_046704145.1 Phycisphaerae bacterium | reverse complement strand
CTTTCGCGTCCATGTCGGCAACTCCGCCCGGCGTTGGGGTTTTTGAAGAAGTGCTTGCAGTTTCATGACATCTCCCGATCAGGAAAATGGAACCTAGCTCCGCTGCAATGCCGTTGGTGCCGCCCGTGATAGGCTGCGCAGGCCTTATTGAATGGGACGGCATTTATGCACGACCGTGTAACACGCTCACAGAGCTTAGGGCCTGTGTGGCCGCCTCTGCACGCGGGGTGTGGATTATGCGAGTCTGTATTAGGGACTGTCTTGCATGGCGGCATGTCGTCTCGCCGGCCGGCATATACGGAGCTGGATATCGTTGTCACTGATTTCGCGTTTTTATCCTTCTGCCGGTCACAGTGAGCCCATATCAGGCTTAGGATTTGATCAGGGTTGATCCCGGTTGATCTCTTTGTTGATGCAGGACGGACGCCGTGAGTCCGGTGGTGGAGCCGGCTAGCAGGCCGAGCCACGCCTTAACCAACTTCACAGGAGTATGCCCATGAACAGAAGGGAATTGCTGACGACCGCGGCTGCAGGTGCTGCGGTCATAGTCGGTGGAAACCGCCTGGCCATAGCGGCGGCGGCAGCGCCTGAGTATTTTCCGGTAAAGGTTGATGAAGGCCTTTTTGAGGGCATCAACCGGGTCAAGAACCCCGCGGAGGAAACGGCTCTTGAGAGGCTGCACTCGCCGGTCATTGCTGTCCCCGAGAAGGTCAAGGCGGGGGAAATGTTCACCGTGGAAGTTACCATCGGCAAGGTGCTGCATCCAATGGGGCCGCAGCACTGGATCGAGTACATGCAGATCAATATCGGCAACGAACCGGCCGGGACGCTAGTCATGCGTTCTCACGGATACATTAAGCCGAAGGCCAGCTTCAATCTCTATCTGGATGAGAACCTGAAAGGGAAGAAGATCTCGGTGGTGGTTCAGATCAAGTGCAACCTGCACGGGCTCTGGCAGAACCACGTGAATGTAGAAGTCGTGTGACTAGACAACTAAATGACACTGTCGGCGCGGCAGGAGTCGCGATCAGGGCCGAGGGCGCGTTGGCATGTTCGCCTGGTTGGCGGAAAAGTTCGGCGTGGACCGGGTGGTGTTCGCGCTTTCGGTGGCACGGTTGGGCGATGCCGGCGGGAACAGCATTCTGTTCGTGGTCATTCCGCTTTTCGTGGCCAAGACGCCGGCACCTTGGCTGGGCCTGTCGGAGGAAATGCGGGTAGGCATCCTGGTGTCGGCATACGGATTGGTCAGCACGGTACTCGAGCCGATGGTCGGGGCGCTGATCGATCGGATAGGACGTCGCAAGCTGCTTATCCAGTTGGGTCTGCTTGTCGTGGGCGTGGCCACGCTGGGCTACCTGATGGTCGGCCGGTACATATGGATGCTGGTGCTGCGCATTGTTCAAGGAGCAGGTCTGGCGTTGACTGTCCCAGGCACCATGGCCTTGATGGCGGCGGTAACACAATCGGAGACCCGCGGCTCGGCCATGGGCTTCCTGACCATGATGCGCATGCTGGGCTTCGCTGTGGGACCGCTGATCGGTGGCTTCCTGATGTCTTACTTCGGTTTCAGTAGTGCCTTCATTGCCGGAGCCGTAATGATTGGCATAGCCATCGTGCTCGTGCAGGTCTGGGTCACAGAGCCCGAGTCCGGCAGCCGCGGCATGCCTCCTGAAAGACGGCGTGAGTTGCCAGGCTTTTTCGACCGGCGGCTGTGGGTGGCTCCGGTGGTGGGGGCGGGACTGGCCACGCTGTTCATGGCCACATCGTTCACCATTATCACTACATTGGAGAAGCAGTTTAACCAACGGCTGCACCAAAACGCCTTTTGGTTCGGCATAGCATTCAGCGCATTGACCGTCAGTCGGCTGGTGCTGCAGATTCCGTTTGGATGGTTGTCGGATCGCTACGGCCGAAGACCGCCCATCATTGGCGGGCTGCTGGTGCTCGCGCCGGCCACAGCTTTGCTGGGTTTCGTATCGAGTACCTGGGAGTTGATCGGCCTGCGCGTGTTCCAGGGCATCGGCTCTGCAGGCGTGGCGGCTCCGGCCTTTGCCCTGGCTGGTGACGCTTCCGAGGCTGGCATGCAGGGACGCCAAATGAGCTTGGCCACAGTAGGTTTCAGCCTTGGTCTGGCTATCGGTCCGCTCTTGGCTGGATTTCTCGCCGGCTACTTCTTCAGCTTACCCTTCCTGGTTGGGGGCGCACTGTGCCTGCTTGGGGCCGGCCTCATTTGGTGGTTCACACCAGAAGCTGCAGAGCGCTTTCGCTGATCTTTTTCCACCGGCCGGACGCGGTGGCTGCGCTATGATCGAAATGGGATTGACGGGCGGCTTGGCGGATCTCCGTCGCACAACCCGAAAAAGCAGGAGCTGGAGAATGGACACGACGAGCATTGCTGGCTTACTACCTACGCCGCAACAAGCGTGTCACTTCTGGACGTGGCGGGCCGCGGCGTTGCAGGAGTATCTCGTTGACGCGTTTCAACGCACGGTCATGTTTCTCGATGTGCTTCGACAACGCGGCAATGTCGAGGAAGCCATCGCCAGTCGGCCGATGGCCACGGTTCTGCGTTACGATCACGAGATGATCATGAACGGTCCTTCGCTCGCGCGGCCGATCAACTACTACCTCGCTCGCATCGTGCCGCCGGCGGGAGTTGACGTAAAACCGGACAAGGCCCCGGTTATCGTGATCGATCCTCGGGCTGGTCAAGGTCCTGGCATCGGCGGATTCAAGTCGCAAAGCGAGATCGGTGACGCGTTGGCAGAAGGCCATGCGGTGTATTTCATCGGCTTTTCGGCCGAGCCCTTGCCTGGGCAGACTTTTCTGGATGTGATCGACGGACAGGTCGCGTTTGTTGAGCGCGTTGTCCAGATGCACTCCGAGAGTCCACGGCCGATCGCCTTCGGTAACTGCCAGGCCGGCTACCAGACTCTGATGGCGGCGATGCTGCGTCCGGACTTGTTCGGGACAGTAATCCTTGCGGGTTCGCCCATGTCTTACTGGCAGGGCGTCCATGGCAAGAACCCCATGCGCTACACGGGCGGGTTGCTGGGTGGCTCGTGGTTGACGGCTTTGATCAGCGATCTCGGAAACGGGCGGTTTGACGGCACGAACCTTATCGCCAACTTCGACAACCTCAATCCGGCCAATTTTCTGTGGAGCAAGCAGTACCGTGTCTATGCCAATATCGACATCGAACCGCCGCGTTATCTGGGTTTTGAAAAGTGGTGGGGCGACTTCATTCAGTTGAACGGTGCGGAGATACAGTACCTGGTCGATCAACTGTTCGTTGGTGACAAGCTTACGCGCAATGAACTGGTTTCGAACGACGGCCGGGTTTTTGATGCCCGCAACGTCACTGCTCCGGTGATATGCTTCACCTCTATGGGCGACGACATCAGTCCGCCTCAGCAGTCGCTGGGCTGGATCCTCGATCTCTACCAGGACGTTGAGGAGATCGCGGCACGTGGGCGCACGATCGTCTATTGCATCGATCCAGCAGCCGGACACTTGGCGATCTTCGTGTCGTCGAAGGTGGGGGCCAGCGAGGAGGTGGCCTTCGTGCGTACGCAGGATATGCTCGAGATACTGCCGCCCGGCCTCTACGAGATGATCGTTACGCCGAAGACTCCCGACGAGCCTGGGGCCGAACTGGTAGAGGCGGATTTACTCGCGCGTTTCGAGCCGCGGACGCTGGACGACGTTCGTGCCCTGGGACGCAATTCACCGGCCGACGATCGTGCCTTCGCGACGGTGCAACGACTCTCGGAACTGAATCTGAGCCTGTACCGAACGTTTGTGCGGCCGTTCGTGCGGTTGTCTGCCAACAAGCCTATGGCCAAAATGGAACGTCGGCTCAATCCGCTTCGCCTCAGCTACACGGCCTTCGCTGAAAAAGATAATCCCGCGATGTTGCCCGTTGCCGAGTTGGCTGCTCACGCGCGTGCCGAGCGACGGCCGGTGCCGGCGAACAATCCTTTCTGGTTGATGCAGGAGATGGTCTCCAAGCAGATAGACAGCGTGCTCGACATCTGGCGCGAGCTGCGGGATCGCATGGAGGAGGTGTTGTTCTTCGGCATCTACGGCTCGCCGATCGTGCAGGGCATGCTTGGCGCCCAGGCGGACGGTCCGGTCCGTAGGCCGCCGGCGCGAGGGCCGGCAGACGATGCCGCCTTTGCGAATGCTCGCGCTGAGGCCCGAACGGGTATGCGAAGCGGAGGGCTGGAGGAGGCCATAGTGAGATCGCTGATCTACGTGCTCGAAGGAGAGCAGCGCTTCGATGAGCGCGTGGCCGCGGCCTTTCGCGAACTGCACCTCAGACGCACGCATCTGAGCCGACAGCAACTCAAGCAGATCGTGCGCGTACAGGCCACCGTATTGCTGCTGGATCCGCAAGACGCCGTCGAAAGCCTGGCCAGCCTCGTGCCCGCCGAGGGCGAGGATCGCTCGAAGCTTCTGGAACTCGTCACGCAGGTGGTGGGCGTCACTGGCGCGCTGCCCATCAAAGCCAAAGAGCGGCTGGATCGAATTGCCGACGTACTGTCGGTGAAGCAAATGGCAGAAGTATGACCGGTTCGACGTTGGGGTGCGGTGTTGAGAAACACCGCTCGTGTGGAGAGAGGGCTCACATGGCAACGACGACGACCAAGCGGGGCAGCAAGCCCGTCATGAGTCGAACCATCGATCAACTCTCGGTCGGCGACACTGCATCGCTCACTCGGGCGTTCGAGGTTGGTCATCTTAAGGCGTGGGCATCGTCGACCGGCGAAGGCGTGTCTGCCGGTGAGGGCGGCCTGGGCATAATCGTGGCTATGCTGAGCGGGCTGGCATCGTCGCAGTTGCCGGGGACTGGCTCTGTGCTGAGATCGGTGCTAGTCAGGCTGGAGCGTCCGCTTAAACCTGGTGACGTTATAAAGGCTCGACTAGAGGTCAAAGATAAAGACGATTCCGAGCGGATCGTGATTTTGGAGGCACGTTGTACGGATGCCGGCGGCGGAATGGTTGCTGCCGGAACCGTCGAGGCGATTGCACCCGAGCAGAGCCTTCCTCTAGGCGTGTCGCACTCGCTGGACAACCTTCTCGAGGATTGTGCCAAATTGCCCGCTGTGAGCACCGGTGTCGTCTGGCCCCTCTCGGAAGAATCCCTCGCCGGCGCAATCGAAGCTGCCGCGGCGAGACTGATAGAGCCGGTCTTCTATGGCCCCGAAGACGCTCTCGAAGCGCTGGCCAAGAAATCGGGCGTGGATCTTGGCGTCGGTCGCATCGAAGAAGCGCGAGAGCCCGAAGAGGCCGCTGCCAAAGCAGCTGCCGACGGCGGCCAAGGCAAGCTAAACTCCGTGAAGAAGGGCAGTCAGCATACCGAGG
>JBJKSL010000382.1:0-8076 GCA_046704145.1 Phycisphaerae bacterium | reverse complement strand
GGGTTTGAACGCGGGCGGGGGCTGCTTGGGCGGCAGAGTCAGCTTGCGTCGGCGGCCGATGGGGGCAGCGGTCAATTCGCGGATGAAATCTCCCAGCCAGACGTTCTCATAGTGATGATGGCGGATGGTGATGCGCTCGGAACTGGCGTTGATGGCGTGCGAGGCGTCCAGGCGGGCGGTGTGTATACCGAGATCGATGTCGGTCATGAAAGCCCCGATCATCAGCAGGCAGTCGGCGGACTCGACCGCGACTCGAACGTCTTCGCGGCCCATGGCACCTTCGTAGATACCCAGGTATTGGGGGTGCATTTCGGAGATGACGGATTTGCCCAGTAGCATGGCAGCGATGGGGTAGCCGCTGCGTCGTGCGAGGGCGAGCAGCAGCGATTGCAGGCCGAAGCGGTGGATTTCAACGCCGGCGAGGATCACGGGGCGGTCGGCGCTGCGGAGCATGGCTGCGGCTTCGCGGATGGACTCTTTTAGGGCGTCGGGGTCACTCTGCGGGAGCTCATGCCGCCAAGGTTTGGGTGCGGGGCAAGGGCGGTCGACCATGTCGCGGGGCAGCTCGATGTAGACGGGGCGTTTGGCGTTGAGGCAGGCTTGCAGTGCGTGGTCGATCTGGCCTGGGGCGGTTTGCGGGTCCTCCAGGGCGACGGCGGCGACGGTGACCTGTTCGAAGATAAGGTGTTGGGTGTTGAAATCGCGCACGCGGTGATGCAGCAGCGGCGAGCGGATGCGTTCTGCCTGGCCGGGGGCGCCGCTGATGATGACGAGGGGCGATTTTTCGGCATAGGCGCCGGCCACTGCGTTTATCGTGTTAAGGCCGCCCACGCAGTAGGTCACGCAGATGGCGCCGAGCCCGGAGACGCGTGCGTAGGCGTCGGCAGCGAAGGCGGCGCCGGCTTCGGTGCAGGTACCGATGACGTGCAGCTTGCTTTTGGTGAGCAGGTCGTAGAAGCGCAGGACGTAGTCGCCAGGGATACCGAATACGTGTTGCAAGCCGGCCTGTTCGAGGCGGCGGATCAGATACTGCCCGATGGTGGTGGCGGGTTTGGGCATATGCATCCTCCGTGGTGGTGCCGGGGGATTGTAGGAGGGAAAAGCTGTTAGCTTTAGCTGTTTGCCATCAGCCAGAGATGTCGGGCGACACCGGCGTCACAGACGCCGGCTCTGACAAGACTGAGTGTGGCGGCACCGGCGGCGTCACCCGTACCGGCTCTGAGCTTGACCATGGATGGCCGCGTGCCCACAATAAGATTCAGAGCCATGGTTGATATTGACAAAATCGTGCAGTTCTGGCGGGACAGTGCGGTCGAGGATTGGGAGGTGGCCGTCGACCTCGTGCAGCGTGGACGAGTTCGACACGGCTTGTTCATGTCGCATCTCGCTGTCGAGAAAACCATAAAAGCGATCGTTTGCCGGAAAACCGGGGCGCTCGCGCCGAAGCTTCACGATCTGGTTCGTTTGACAGAGTTGGCCGCCCTGACACCTAGCCCCGATCAGTTGAGCATCTTGGCGGATCTCAACTTGTTTCAACTCGAGGGACGCTACCCCGATCGTCTGGCACCTGCTCCAACGGTGGAAGAAGCTACGCAGCACATGAATCGAACTGCGGAGATACTCAAATGGTTGCAGAACAGATTTTGACCGGCGTGCATCGGTTCCTTCGCGCCGTAGACGAGCAGGGAATCCATGTGTCGTTCGCGGTTCTCTTTGGCTCCCAGGCTAAGGGCACTGCAACCAGCATGAGCGATATCGATCTTGTTGTAGTCTCTCCACGGTTTGATGGCGAGCGTCAGCGTGCGGATGTCCATCAACTGTGGCGGACTGCTGCCCGCATTGATAGTCGCATTGAGCCTATCCCGTGTGGCGATCGGCAGTGGCTCGAAGACGATTCGAGCATGCTCATCGAAGTCGCTCGGCGCGAGGGGGTTCGGGTGGATGTTTCGTAATCGGCTCGGCATCTGGCAGCGCCGTATGGGGGCGGGTAGCTGCGGGCTATGAGCGTAGAGCTATGGCCCAATACGGGCGGCACCGGCGTCACAGACGCCGGCTCTGACAAGAATGAATTACGTTTGGGGCAGTCGCAGCGTAAGCGCGTGGCGGTGGACTTGGAAGTCTACGGGTAGGGTGCCGCCGGAGTCGCCGTCCAGTTCGTAGGGCACGCCGTCGAGGGATTCAACGCGAAGGTGCGTGAATTGCATATATTTGGCACCAGCGTGCTCTATGTGGCGGGCGAGGACGGTGCGCGCCGAGTGGGCGAGCAACTGCAGCTGGTTTGAGCAGGGCAGGATGAGCAGGTCGAGCAGGCCGTCGTCGGGGATGGCGTCGCGTACGACGGGCAGGCCCAGCGAGTATCGCCAGATATTGCCGACGAAAGCGAGGCAGCGGCCCTCCCAGTAGACCGCTTCGTTGTGGATGAAGCGAAGGCGCGGGAACTTGTGGTTCCAGAAGGTCCGCCAGATGGGCTCGAGGTAGGAGAGGTGGGTGATGTGGCCGGCCCGTATGGCGACGAGGCGGTCGACCACCTCAGCATCGAAACCCATGCCTGCGACCACGGCGAAGTAGTGGCCGTTGGCGGTGCCGAGGTCGATAGCGGTGGTGCGGCCGGCAGTGATGCAGGCGGGGATAAGATCGATCTCGGGACGGAAGCCGAGCGATTTGGCGGCGAGGTTCTCTGTGCCGGCGGGCCAGATCATGAGCGGGACGCCGGTATCAGCCAGGCCGCCTAGCACTTCGCGGACGGTGCCGTCACCGCCAGCGGCGATCACGTAATCTGCCCATCCCGCAGCCTTGTGAGCCAGAGTTGTGGCATCGCCGGCACAGGCGGTGGGCAGCATGTCGATGTCGGTGCCCATGGAGCGCAGGCGGGCGAGCATGGTCTGCAGGGCGGAGTGTTGGCGGCAAGCGCCGGCGATCGGGTTGAGGATGACGGCAATGTGCATCGGAGAAGCTGTTAGCTATTAGCTGTTAGCTTTTAGCCAGAAGACAGAGACAACGGCCTTACGATATGACAGCATTATATGCGGTTGGAGGGTTGTGTGCGCGGTGGAAGCCTTACACGTGCAGCAGGACTCGGAAGAGCAGTTGGCCGACGAGGTTGGCCTGGATGCCGGCGGCGAGGTCGTCGAGCAGGATTCCCCAGCCGGCGGGCAACCGTTCGAGCTGGCGAGCGGGGGGGAGTTTGAGCACGTCGAACACGCGGAAGAGGAAGAACTGCGCGGCGAATATGACCAGGGCCATGCCCCAATGCTGGTGGCCGGTCATGGGCAGGGCGACAAGAGCGAGCCATTGGCCGGCGAACTCGTCGATGACTACGTGGCCGGGGTCGCCCGCTTTGCGCGAGCGCGAGGCGTAGTAGTCGACGGCCCAGGGGGCCCACACGACGCAAAAGATGCTGCTGATGGCGGCAAGCACGAGCCAGGCGATGTCCAGGTGCAGGGTGTTGCCGGTGGTCCACAGGCCCCAGACGATCAGGCTGATGGCGATGGCGCCGGCCGATCCGAAGGTGCCGGAGGCGAAGGGAGCGTAGCCCAGGCCGAAGCCGGTCATGGCCATTCGCTTGATGGTCAGATGGGCGGAGGGTTTGGGCGGTGTGGCAGCGGTGGCACTCATTGCGGAGCCACCGACATCTGTGAGAGCACGCCACGGGCCATCCGCAGGTACGGGATGACCGATAGGAAAGTCACGATCACGGTGAGGTAGACCATGTAGGGCCGCAACATGGTGCAGACGGGGATCCAATTCGGATGGGCGATGGTGACCATAACCCACACGATGGTTACCGACTGCAGAAGCATCTTGGCTTTGCCGTAGGCGTTGGCGGCGAAGGATTGGCCGGAGGCTTCGGTCACGCCGCGGAGGCTGGTGACCAGCAGTTCGCGGCCGAGGATGACCACGACCATCCAGCCGGCGACGTTGCTCACGTGGTGGCCGGAGGCGTCGAGAAAGCCTTCACCGGCGAGGAAGACGTAAGCTCCAATGACCAGGATCTTGTCCACGAAGGGGTCGAGGATGCGGCCGAAGCTGGTGACCTGGTTCTGCTTGCGGGCCAGGTAGCCGTCGACGATGTCGCTGATCCCGGCGATGAGGTAGAGCACGGAACAGAGGTCGAGCAGCCACATCCGCGGATGGGCGGCGCGCACGTCGAACTGAGCCAGGCAGGCGAAGAAGATGATGGACACCGCCAGCCGGCCGAGGGTTATCTGATTGGGAAGGTTGATCTTCATTCGAACAAGCTATCAGCTGTCAGCTATCAGCTATCAGCTTTCAGACAGACAACTGACTTCACTCCTGTAACACCGGCAGGATAGCGTCCGTTGGACGGGCAAGCAAATCGTATCCATCGGCGCCCTCGCAGAGTACGCGGACGACTTGGCCGGTTTTGAGCTTCTTGCCTTGCACGTAGGTTAACGCGTCGACCTCGGGGGCCTGGCCGCCGTGTCGGCCGGCGAAGCGAGTCTTGCTCATGGCCTGATCGAGGAGCACATCAAAGAAGCGGCCCTTACAGGCGGCGGCTGTTTCGAATGCGATGGCCTGCTGCGTCTCCATGATGGCGTCGGCGCGGGCCTCCTTGAGTTCCTGCGGTAACTGATCCTTCATGCGGCCGGCGGGCGTGTCAGGTTCCAGCGAATAGGGGAACACGCCCACGGCGGCGAAGCGGAAATCGCGTACGAAATCGAGCAATTCCTGGAATTCGGTGTCTGTTTCGCCGGGGAAGCCCGAGATGAACGTCGTGCGGATGGTCACGCCGGGGATGCGGTCGCGGAGCTTGCTCAGCAACCGTTCGGTCTGAGCGCGAGTTACGCGGCGGGCCATGGCCTTGAGCATGCGGTCGTTGATGTGCTGCAGGGGAATATCGATGTACTTGACCAGCTTGTCGCACTCGGCGATGGCGTCGATCATCTCGTCGGTGAAGACGCTGGGATAGGCGTAGAGCAGGCGTATCCAGCGGACGCCATCGATTTTGTTCAGTTCTTTCAGCAGGCCGGCGAGGCCGGGCTCGTAGCCGATATCGTCGCCGTAGCTGGTGGTGTCCTGGCCGATGAGGTTGATTTCGAGCACGCCGTCGGCGATGAGTTCGCGGGCCTCGTCCAGGATGGCGGACAGGGGCTTGGAGTGCATAGGCCCGCGGATCGACGGGATGGTGCAGAAGGTGCACTTCTGGTTGCAGCCCTCGCTGATGCGCAAGTAGGCGTAGTGTTCGGGTGTCAGGCGCAGTCGTGCGGTGTCGGTGGCGACGTAAGGGTGGTAGTCGCCGAGATAGAGGTCCGGCGCGCGGGACGACGCGGCGACGCGGCGACGCGGGGAAAGACCGGTGTCTCCGATGACTGCTCGGAGGATGTCGTCTCGTTGGTGGACGCCGACCAGGGCGTCGATGCCGGGGAGGTCGTCGAGCAGGCGGGTGCCGTCGCGTTGGACGAGGCAGCCAGCGACGACCACGCGGGTGCAGCGGCCGTTCTTCTTCTGGTCCAGGGCGGCGGCGATCTCTTCATGGGCTTCGGTGCGTGAGGCTTCGAGGAAGCCACAGGTGTTCACGACGATCACGTCGGCGTCCGATTCGTCGCTGGTGATGGCGATGCCGTTCTCGGCGAGTTGGCCGAGCATCTTTTCGGAATCGACCAGGTTTTTGGCGCACCCGAGGGCCACGAAAGCTACTTTGAGCGGTTCAGCCAAGCGGTAGTCCTTCATTAAACAGGACGCATTCGCGTCTTCTTCGCGTGCGGTGCCATGCCCGTGGTTCTCTATTTGGTCCGCCGCGACAAGAGTTTCAAGTACAATCGACATAAGACCTTACATCAGGAACAAACAGTATAGCCGAGGTTGGTGACGGATTCCAAGCTCAGACGGGATTGGCGGCGGTCTGGGAGGACTTGGGCTGGCGGGAGAGGGATGCGAAGTCGCAAGCGTTGATGGTGCGCAGGCGAGGCCGCGGAGGCGAGTCGGCGGGTTGGAAGTTCGGAATTATCGGACTGCCGCATAGGTCTGGATATCAGAATTTCGCAGTTGAGTCCGGTCGCAATTGAAATTTAGCTATGGGAATGCCAGTTTAGTGTTGCATCGCAAGGGCCTGTTCCCTTAATATACCGCTCGCCCGAGGCATCCCCCCTAAGCCCGTCTGGTTCACCCCGGCCAGATGGCACCGCCTCGGGTTTTTTTATTTTTACCCCTGTCTCGTCTTCTTGCGGCCCGCTTGTCTGTCCCGGTAAATCGCGCAACTGTACTGAATGGGGTCATGCGATGGTTTGCGGTCTTGAGAAATGTGTCTTTGGGGAAAGCGGGCGGCATGTCCATCTTGGGGCGACTGGGTCGTGGCTCCGCAGGCAGGACGAGGGTGGCCGGGCTCACTGGCTCTGATGCTCTCGACGGCCAGTCTCACGCCGTTACAATGCGGGCGGTTCAGGTTTTGCCGCTTGAGGGTCATTCCATGCGTTTTCGTTTCAGAAGTTTTGCGGTGCATGCTGTTTTAGGTTGGGCAGCGGTGGCTTGCGTCAGCGGCTGTGCGGAGAACATGCTGCGGCCGGACGCCAGCCTGTTGCAGGAGGTGCAGAACCAGCGGTATTCCGACCAGGATTGGGCCGCCGTGCTGCGGGACAACGTTCGCTATGGGCTGGTGGACTACGACACCCTGCGAGCCAAGCCTGAATCCTTGCTGCGCTACTGTGCGTTGATCAGCGTGACGGGGCCCGGCCGCACGCCCGAGGATTTCCCCGGCCGATCGTACGAAACGGCTTATTACATCAACGCTTACAACGCCTTGGCTTTGCGGGCGGTCCTTGCGCAGCCGGTGGACGTGCCGACCATGTACGACTTCTCGCTGCCGCAGTTGGAGTACGACTATCACTTTCCGCTGGACGGGCAGGACGTGACGTTGGCAAGGGTGGAGGACCTGCTGCTCAAGGCCAGCGACGGTGACGTGCGAACACTGCTGGCAACGTCGCGTGCGGCGATGGGCACGCCGCGGCTGCCGTCCGAGCCGATTCGGCCGGCGACGCTGGACCGGCAGTTAGCCGAGGCGGCGTCGGGAGCATTGGACCTGCCAGAGATACTGTGGATCGATCACAGCACGAGGACGATTCTGGTCTGGCAGCTCATTCTCGACCGGCAGAAAGAGTTCGTGGACTACTGGAAGACGCAGCGGCGGGTGCGGACGGCCTACCTGTTCAATGTGCTTCTGGAGATGGCGTCGCCTCAGAAGCGGCGGGCACTGCAGAGCGCGGTGGGGTACTCATTCCGAGAGAATGCCTTCGATCGATCGCTGAACAAGTGGGAGCGCAAGACGGATCGGCCGACGGTGTCGGTGCCGTAAGGAAGAGAATGCAGAATGCAGAATGCAGAATGCTGAATGCGGAATTCAGACAAAGACATTTCCATGATCCACTCCTTAGATCCTGCGGTGGTTGGGTTTGTTCGGAAGGCGGCGGAAAGTCCGCAATATGCCGCTTATTTGCGTGAGGCGCTGCTTCGGCTTATGGCGGTGGATACGTCCGCTACGGGGCCGGTGGCGGAGATCGCAGGCCGTGAGGGGCGATTATTCGACATTGTAAAGTCGGAGATCGCTGCCGCTGAGGCGGACGCGGTAGTCGAGCTCGTACCCATCGATCCGGCCATCGCGGGCGAGGCGGAGTACACAGTTCCGCTGTATGCCCTCGGCAGCGATGGCCGTGTGCTGCCGGCAGAGCAGATCTATGCCGGGCGGTGCAACCTGGTGGCGAAGGTCGAGGGGGGGCGAACGCAAGAGGCCGATGCGAAGCCAATTATTCTGCACGCGCACGTGGATGTGGTGCCGCCATGGTATGGGCCGCGAGTGCAAGGCGATCGGGTCTACGGGCGGGGGGCGTGCGACAACAAGGCCCAGGTGGCGGTGCTGCTCGCGCAGATGCGATTGATTCAGGAGTTGCAGACGAAATTGGGGGTGCGCACCGGCCGGGGGCGGATATATCAGTTCGCGATCGATGAGGAGATCGGCGGCAACGGCTCGCTTTCACTGGCACGCGATCCGCGGTTTGCGGGGGCGGCGGTGCTGGTGGCGGAGACGACGGGGCTGCAGCCTCACTGTGCGCATCGTGGGTGCGT
>JBJKSL010000381.1:0-4193 GCA_046704145.1 Phycisphaerae bacterium | reverse complement strand
CGAGCAACTGGGAATCTCCGAGGTCCTCATCTCCTTCACCCATACTGCGCAATTCGCCGCTGCAACCGCCACCGGCGTCGGCGAATAATCGCCGCGGGGGACCACAGTGCGTCACCCGACACTGCGGTTGATTACTCTCTTGCACATCTTGCGTCGGAATACAGGTTCTCCCTGAATGCCGACGGCTTGGGAGCGTGTTCTACGGGCCTTCATTCCTGAGGACGCGGTACTGTTCCTCTGGTGAACTCTCCTGAACCCTGCGCCCGATGAAGCTGAATCTTCTCAGTACGATCGTGGCTACCCTGCTGGCCGCCTGCGTAAGCAGAGCGACCGGAGAAGTTCTGACGCCGATCGCGCGCTGGGACGTTGTGCCGTACCAGCGTATAAATCCTGGGGAGACACTCAATTGTGGAGTGGTGGCGTTTTCCAAGACAGGTATCGCCAGAGTCGAGTTCACCATCATCTCCTCGGCTTACACCGGCTCATCGCCGGTGGATGCGACCGAGATGCTGCTGAATGAGCAGACTGGCGTTTATGAGTACTGGGTGCCGATCGCGGCGGACGATTTTACCAGCGACGGGCTCTTCACGGTCGAAGCGAAGGTTTTCGGGACCGACGGGGGCATGCGCGACAAGGATACGGATGGCGGTCACCTGGGGCTTGATGCGTTGACGCTGTTTGCCAATTCGCAGGGCACTCTGCCCGCAAACGAGGCATGGGTACACCCTACCGCTGGCGACGATGCGTCCGGCGCGGTCAACGATCCTGGACACCCATACGCCACCATGGGTGGGGCCATGCTGGCCATCCAGCAGGCCCAGGGCGGAGATGCGGGGGGTGGCATCGTCAGGCTGATGGCCGGTGTGCATGTGGCTCGGCCGGGCGAGGCTACATACATTGTGAATCCGAGTGAATGGTTAACCGTTACGACCGCGAGGGGCGGCACTACGACGAACACGGTCATTCAGCCGGCGGAGCCGGGAACCGTCGGCGTCGGTTGGCCCGGTATCGACCTTCTGCACATCGAGGGGATTGGACTCCAAGACAGCGGGGCAGTGGTCATCGGAAATCGGACGGAGGCCAAGCTATGGCTGGACCACTGCGACCTGCAGGGCAGCGGGCGTTATAGCGCCTATGCGTCTCATCCAGTATTCAATCTCAGCGAGTTCGAGTACAGTTATTTGACGAACACGCGTATCAGCGAAGTGTCCATGGCGGTGAGCGGCGGAGCGAGGCTGTGCCGTAATATAGACATATCCACGATTTCGGATGACGCTTTTCAGAACGTGCCACTGATTATCAACTGCACAGCCAACGATCTCGATGCGGGTTCCACCGGCAATCATGCTGATGCAGTGCAGTTCTGGGGCGGCAACGACGTGAACCGCTGGGATTACAACACGATTATCTACGGCCTGGTTGCGACTGGTCTTCACTACCAAAGCTTGTTCGCCCGCGGGGATATCTACAGCCCACCTTCCTATAGCCGCGGTATGGCGTTCGTCAATGTGTACATGGATGCCTTGGGAGACCACTACGGGCATTGGGCTCGCTGGGTCGATCACATGCTGTGGTGGAACTGTTCGTTTGCAGTGCTGGGCATGGGCATTACCAATGATTCGTATTACTACTGGGACGACGCGGCTCAGGATAACACTTGGCACGACACGGACGTTAGCGTTCTGAATTTTTCCTGCGTGGGGTGCGACTTCGCGTTCCTGGTGCTTGGCGGCACGCCGAACGTGGATTGGAGTGGCTGGCAGTACAACCACTTTGTCTGGCCGCAAGCAGAATATGGCTTCTGCACGGTGGGCGATCCGCTGACCATGAGCACGGGACCGGATCTCGTGGGTACCGATCGCGTGCCGCTGGAGGGTTCGCCATTGTTGCAGCGACTGGCTCCGCTGGTGCCGGTAGACGTCAGGAACAAGTGCCGCGGGCCGTTGTCGGATGTGGGGCCGTTCCAGAGGATCGTCGATGCAGATCACGACGGCATTCCTGATTATTGCGATGTGTGCATCAACGGTTTCGAGAACGGGGTATATGGCGATGCCGATCAGGACGGCGATGTCGATCCAGTGGACTTCGCCGCCCTGCAGCGGTGCTTGCAGCCACAGGCAGTGCCGCTAACCGTCGAGTGCCTGCCCTTCGATTTCAACTGCGACCAGATCATCGGGCTGCCGGAACTGGCCAAATTCGAGCACGTGGCCGCCGGCGCGGGGACCGTGCCGGCCGATCCGCAGTAGTGCTGCCAGCGTACGTTCATCGCCGCTTGGTTCTTTGTGAGCACAATCGCAGAGTTACGATCTCATGCGGCTTCATGGGTACTTGTGCGCGGTTTAGCTTGTCGATGCTGATGCGCTTGCCGGTCGGTCGCTCCAACAGGTCGCAGAGCTCCAGCACATCGCCGCGCTTGACGAACGGCAGATGGACTCTGGCGGTCAGCGGATCGGGATCGGCACTCCATAGCCGCAGGATGATCCCCTCGCCGAAGGACGCCGGTTTCATGGCCACGAGCTGTACCAGATGCGGTTCGATCTGCACCAGCGACCGTGCCGGCGGTTCTTTCATGCCGCGTACCACGGTGCCTACAATCGGGCGGAAGACTTCGAGTCCACCTTTGGCCAGACCTCCGTCCCACTGGTCGTTGCCCGTCGGACGCATGACGAACTCGTAGGCCAGGTCGCCGCCCTGCCATTGTGCGAAGTTAGTGCCCCAGCAGTTGTTGAACAGGGTCGCATATAGGACACCATTGTCGTAGCCGTGCTCGTCGTCGAAGCGGTATGCGCCGGGGGCACCGAATCCGACCAGCGGCGTATCCAGCGGATAGAAGTTCACGCCTGCATGTTCGCATTCCACACGCACGCCGCGATGCACGGCCATGTGTGCAGTGTTTACGCCGGGCATGAAGTCCTGGCTTGGCTCGACGATATGGGCGATGCGGTCGATGAACAGCAGCGGGTCTTTGCCGTACAGCGGGAAGAAGCCGTAGCCGGCTTCGGCTGCGAAGGTTGGCTGCTTTCCCAGCAGTTCGATGCGCACGTGCAGATCGCGCTGGCCGGTGTAGACGGTGAAAGTGGTTCGGTATCGGCGGGCGTTGCCGGATCGGCGGCCGGGGACCTTGGGTTGTGGGCAGTCGGCCTCGACGATCACCTGTGAGCGCATTGGGCCGATCACCGGTGTAACGCGTGCGGGCGAGCCGCCCAACGGTCCGAAGTCGGTCATGCCGTCGTATTGCGGCCGATTGAAGAAGCCGGGGGTCTGCTCCCAGCAGTTGCCGTGCACTTCTCGTGCGAATTCGCGGATTCGCTTGCCGCCGGGCATCTCGTAGAGGTAGGTGCCCATGGGGAATTCGACCTCGTTGGAGCACCACTGCATAGAGCGGGCGCGGTCGTGCCAGCGGCACATGCCGCCTTTGGTGTGGAACTGCAGGACGTAGGATTCGAAGTGCAGGGTGAGGTGCTTTGCGTTCCAATCGGCCTTGGGTCCGGGCAGGCTGCGACGGTGGACAGGCTTGACTTCTAAATAGAGGTAGCCGCCCGCAGGCACCAGCGGGGCGATGAATTCGATTGTACCGGCCTGACCTTTGGCGGGCGTTTCGCGGTGGTAGATGACTGCTGCGCCGGTGGCCGCGTCGATGAGCTCGAACTCGCCGGCGGGCAGACCGGCATCGCTCATGCGCACCAAGCCGCCACGTCTCCAGCCGGCCACGTTGAACAACAAGATTCCCAAGTTGCCGCGGCAGGTGCCGAAGGCGTTTGCAGCTTGTTCGAAAACCTCGGTTTCGACCGCTTTGGTGGTGGCGTCCGCGCGTTGGGCGTACAGGGCCTTGTCCCGCCACGAGCCGATCCACCGATCCAGCGGCGGCCGCTGCTTGCCGGCGGTGCTGACTTCTGTGGTGTAGCGCTTGCCGTTGGAGAACGCCTTGTCGGCATCGCTGGCGTGATCGCCCCAGGTGTGCTCGGTGTAGAGGGCCAACTGCTCGTAGCCGTGAGCATAGGCATCGGCCTCTTTCAGAGCCGGTTTCTTTGATGCCGGTGCATTTGTTGCGAGGTTTGTCAGCGTCTGCACGATCTCGATGGTTGGGAGTCGATCCTTGGCGCGTCGGGCCAAGGCGGTAGGTGCGGCCTGGCTGGCAATGCCGTGGATCCACCAGTCGGTCGGCTCGCCTTCTACGCTGGGCAACTGCCGAC
>JBJKSL010000380.1:0-4649 GCA_046704145.1 Phycisphaerae bacterium | reverse complement strand
CGCATCGCCCGCGCAAACGTGCAGATGCTCATCGCCGTCGGCGAACACGCAAAGCTGGTGACCGCCGCAGCCAAGCAAGCGAGCGACGCCGGCCTCGAAACGCATGCCTTCGCCAGTACCGACTTGGCCCGCAAGCGCATCGCCTCTTACCTGCGGCGTGACGACGTGATCATGGTCAAAGGCTCGCGTACGGTGGGATTGGAAAAACTGGCCGACGCCATTCGCACCTGGGCGGAGAAACCGCCGGCAACGAAAAGGAGTTCAACCCGTAATTCAAGACAAGGCTGTGGAATCCGAAGTCGTGGGATTTGAGATCCGAGATCCGTCGTTGTCCTGAGTTTTATTCCGTGCGTTCCGTGTATTTCGTGGTTTAACAGATTCGGTTCAACTGTGCTCTACCTACTCTACGGCTATCTTCGATTCGGCAACATGGAGCCCTGGCCCCACGGCTATGCCTTCATGGACCCGCTTTTCCGCGGTACCTGCGCGATCCTGCTCGGCTTCCTGGTTGTCTGGCTCATCGGCCCCAAGGTCATCCGCCAACTCACCCTGCGCAAGATTGGCGATAACCCCGAATTCGACCACAGCCGACTCAACGAGTACCTCCGCGACAAAAAGAACACGCCAACCATGGGCGGCGTGATGATCATCGCAGCCATCGCCATCTGCGTACTGCTGCTGAGCGATCTCCGCAACTACTACATCCACATGGGCCTGTTCTGCATGATCTGGCTCGCCGTGCTCGGCAGCGTCGACGACTGGCTCAAACTCACCGTCAGCCGACGCAGCGGCACCCGCGATGGCCTGAAGATGTACGAGAAGCTGCTCTTCCAGATCGGCCTCGGCGTGTTGCTGGGCATCTTCATCTATCGCTTCGGACAAGAGAACCACAGCCTCGCCATGATCCGAGGCGCAGCCGAAGGCGTGCCCACTTTCAACATCCTCATCGTTCCGTTCTACAAGCCGGGCATACTTCTGGGCATCCCTGCCTTCCTCATCGTGACCGTCATCGTCACCGCCGGCACCTCCAACGCCGTGAACCTCACCGACGGCATGGACGGCCTCGCCGCCGGCTGCATGGTCTTGTGCAGCTTCGTCTTCATGGTCCTCTCCTGGCTGGTTGGCGACGATCCCGGCCAAGCCCACCGCCTGTTGTTCCCGTATATCCCCGACACTGCAGAACTGGCTGTGCTCTGCGGCGGCGTCATGGGCGCCTGCCTCGGCTTCCTTTGGTACAACTGCCACCCCGCTCAGGTATTCATGGGCGACACCGGCTCGCTGCCCCTCGGCGGCCTGATGGGCTACGTCGCCATCGTCACCCGACAGGAACTGATGCTGTTTATCGTGGGCGGAGTCTTCGTCATCGAGGCCGTCTCCGTCCTCATCCAGATTGGATACTTCAAGAGCACCGGCGGCAAACGATTCTTCCGTGTGGCTCCCATTCACCACCACTTCCATCTGGGCGGCTGGACGGAGACCCAAACGGTGGTGAGATTCTGGCTGGCCGCAGCCATCTTTGCCGGCATAGCCCTGGCCACGGTCAGAGTGAGATAGGGAACGAGGACGATCGCATGAGCATTTCTCCCCCAGCAAGCCTCAATGAGGACGCCCTCATCGAGCGACAGGCCACAGGCTGGTCGCGTTCGGTCGCCATCATCGCCACCGCCGTCGGCCTCATGGGCATTGGGGCCATCATGGCCTTCTCCGCCAGCGCACGGCTGGACTCCACCGCCGTCGCCTCCGTGTGGGAATCGAAGGTCCTGCGTCAGTTCATCTTCACCGGTGGCGGGCTGGCCGCCCTGCTCATCGTCTCCCGCATTCCCTACCGCGTCTGGACCGCCGGCAACGGCTTGGCCGCCTTCATCGCCCTGGGGGGTTCGCTTGCCGCGGCTTGCCTGGTGTGGGTGCCGGGCCTGGGTATGAAGATCAACGAAGCCTACCGCTGGGTGAGGCTGGGCGGCGGATTGAGCTTTCAGCCTTCCGAACTCGTCAAGATCGCCTTGCCCATCTTCCTGGCCGTGTGGGTCACTCGCGGCAGTAATGGCCAGCCAGCCAGCATCGCCGACACCATCCGCGGCGACCGCCATCGTACCGACATTCGCCGCTTCTTCAGGGGCCTGCTGCCGGCCATCATCGCCATCGGCTTGGCCGGCGCCATCGTCGGCAGAGAGGACTTCGGCACCGCCGCTCTGCTCGCCGCGGTCGGTGGAGCCATGCTGCTGGTCGGCGGAGCCAGGATCGTTCACCTGGTCCTGCTCGGGTTGCCCGCCGCGGTGCCCGGTTTCATCTTCCTGCTGTTCAGCCGCTCGCACCGCATGGAACGCATCACCGCCTTCATGGATATCTGGAAGGACCCCGAGGGCAAAGGCTACCAAGCCGTGCAGTCGCTCTGCACCATCGTCAGCGGCGGCTTCTACGGCCGAGGCCTGGGTCGCGGATTTGTGAAGAGCTACCTGCCCGAGGCTCGCAGCGATTTCATCTTTTCAGTGATCTGCGAGGAACTCGGCGTCATCGGAGCTATCGTGGTCATCGCCTTGCTGATTGCCTTCCTGTGGCAATGCCGCCTGGTAGTTCGCGATTGCGCAGACCCTACCGGCCGGCTGCTGGCCTTCGGCATCGCCATGACCTTCGGCATCCAGGCAGTCATGAATATCGCCGTGGTCACCGTATCCTGCCCCACCAAGGGCATCTCGCTGCCGCTGGTTTCCGCCGGTGGATCGGGCATCCTCTTCCTCGGGGCACTGGTCGGCGTTCTGGCCAGCATCCCCCGCTACGGCGGCTTGATCGACCGCGACAAGTAGAAGATACAAACGCATAGGTACACAAGATAAGGGTGCCCCATCCCTCGGCTTTGCGAGGGGTGGGGGATATGCAGCTTACGCAGCCGGGAAATCGTGAACAACAACCACAACAACTACTTCGTGTTCGCAGGCGGCGGGACCGGCGGTCACCTCTACCCCGCGATGTCCGTCGTTGAGTCCCTTCGCCGACGCGATTCCGCCGCCGAGGTCGCCTTCTTCTGCACCGAGCGACCCATCGACCGCGACATCCTCGGCCGTGCCGCCATCGAAGCCGTGCCCCAGTGCGTGCAACCCTTCCCCGCCAAGCCTTGGCTCTGGCCGCGATTCCTCCTCACCTGGCAGCGCGCGGTACGCTTCTGCCTCCACCGCTTTACTCAAAATCGCCCCGCAGTTGTCGTCGGTGCCGGCGGATATGCGTCCGGCCCGCCCGTACACGCGGCCGCCAAGCTCGGCATCCCCGCATTCCTGCTCAATCCCGACGCCGTCCCCGGCCGAGCCAACCGGCACATGGCTGCCAAGGGCAAGATCCGCGGCGTCTTCGCCCAGTGGGAGGTCACCCGCCAACACTTCCCACCCTTGGTCGCCGTCGAAGTCACCGGCTGCCCCGTGCGCAGTGGATTCCGCGATTCCGCCCAGGCCTCGCCCGCCGAAGTTCGGCAGTCGTTCGGCCTCGAACCCGATCGGCCCACGCTGCTGGTCACCGGCGCCTCCCAGGGGGCACGCACCATAAACGAAGCCATGCTCACGCTGGCCGGCACCATCGCCGCGGCCGGCTGGCAGGTGCTGCATATCAGCGGCGCCACCGACGCCGACCGCGTCGAGCAAGCCTACGCCAACAGCGGCTCCGACCTGCGCTACCGCGTCCTGCCGTTCACCGACCGCATGCCCGAAGCCATGGCCGCCTGCGACATCATCATTTCACGGGCAGGTGCCTCGACTCTGTCTGAGATTCAGGCCGCAGCCAAGCCCTCCATCCTGTTGCCCTACCCTTACGGCGACTGCCATCAACGCCACAACGCCGCCGTCCTCGCCGACGCCGGAGCCGCCATGCTGCTCGACGATCTCAAGGAGCCAGCCGGCAACGCCGCCCAGATCGGCCCAATATTGGCACTGCTGATGGGCGACAGGGACCGCCGACACACTATGGCTAGCGCTGCTCGCCAACTCGATCGCCCCGATGCCGCCGACTGCATCGCCGAACACCTCGCAAACACTCATCCGAGCCGTGACGCACACCTGTGAAATCTTGCCAACACTCAAATCAAAAAACCATGCGCAACTGCCTCTCAGAATGCCCAAACGCGTTCAAGTGCTGAATTGAAAACGCCCGATAAATTCCTGTTGCAGCAACGCGGGAAATGTTCCCTTCGCAGGGCAGATTTACTCACAGGCAGGCTGCCTTTATTGCTTGGAACGAGCCCCGCATTGTATTAACATGTACATCCAAGTCGGCCATGGCGCGATGCCGACGAGGAGTGGGTTCTCCAACCGGGTCTAAGCAGGCGAAGCTCTTCAGGGGTGGGTTGTCCTTTGCCTTGAACGGTAAACGCCGCACCCGTGAGTACCAGAGCAGCCTGACGCGTGTAGTGCGAGAATTGGCCGCAAGCCTTGGGGACGCAGCCGACTGACCGCTACATACGAACGGCAGATGCCGGAATCGCCCGCACTCCTTTCACGAGGGAAAGAATATGCAGCAAGGCGCAGGGAAGCGCCGCGTGTCCGATAGCGGCAAACATCAGGGACTTGTCGACCTCGGCGGGAACGGCAACGGCACCAACGGCCATCTCACGGCCAACAGCTTCGGGGGGCGGACCTTTCTCACTCCCGCTGCGCTGCCTTGCCGCAAGA
>JBJKSL010000379.1:0-10550 GCA_046704145.1 Phycisphaerae bacterium | reverse complement strand
TCTGCGGGTGGGGCGGCCTTCTTGAAGGATGGTTGACCTGGTCCGGGGACGAGGAAATCCTTGCCGCACTTCCCGCAGCGGACCTTGCGACCGCGGACGTTTTCGGGCACCTGGAGAAGCCCGCGGCACAAGAGGTTGGGACAAATAAGGGTGATTGCCATAAGTCAGCCTCGAATACAAGGTCTTGTCAGATAATCGGGTACGTTTGTGGTTGGGGTGAGTTAAAAAGGCCGGCGTTCCTGTGGTTGAGGAGTGTAGGTGTCGCGTTACCGGTACGGATGGCCGGCGTGTAGACGTTTCGGAACTTTATGTGCCGAAACAGGTTACGCATGGTTGAGTGCAAACTTTGGTTGACATGGAGAGTGGTTGGGCTAGAATAGGCTCCAACCAGTGAGACTGCACCATGAGAAGCTTGTTTGGAATCATTTTCCGAGTCGTCGGCATGGTCTGCACCGCTCCCGTTTCGTCAATTTGCACTTCCCTGGGGCAGCGGTTCGGCTACTCTGAGCTTTGATACGCATTCGCGTCCTTTTGCACGCGGCGAAGTGTGTGCCTGAGTCTCTTGGAAAGTACTATGCTCGCGTCGAGCGACCGGTTCTTGCGCGACGGGGTAGGCCCGAGGGAAGGCAACCATTTTTGTCCTGTGGACGACGAGAAAGCGACACACATGGCCGACGGCGTTAATTGCAGTTCGTTGAGGATCAGCTCGCAGTCGCCGGCGAAGATCAATTGGACGTTGGCAGTGGATCGGAGACGGCCGGACGGCTTTCACGAGATCCGATCCCTCGTGAGCCAGATAACGCTCTATGATGAGTTATTGTTCGAGGCTGCGGAATGCCCGGGCCTGGCACTGATTTGCGATTGGGCGGAGGTTCCGACCGATCGGACGAATCTAGTGTGGCGAGCGGCGGAGTTGTTGGCCCTGCGAGCGGAGCGGCGGTTGGCGCTCAAGTGTTCTCTGACCAAGCGGATTCCGATGGGCGGCGGACTGGGGGGTGGAAGCTCGAACGGTGCTGCGGCGTTGGTTGCGCTCAATCGCTTGTGGGGGCTGGACTGGTCGAAAGAACAGCTTGGCGAACTGGCGGCTGAGCTTGGCAGTGATGTGGCACTGTTCCTCGAGAGCGGATCCGCGGTGATCGGCGGTCGAGGTGAACATGTTTCGTCGGTGAGTCTGGGATGGCGGGGCTGGATCGTGTTGATCATCCCCGGCCTGCACGTGTCGACGGCGGATGTTTACCGGGCCTGGCAGCCTCCGGGCGGCGAAGTGCCTTCGGTTGAGCCGGATAAAGGCCTGCGGGCTGAGGCGTTGATGGGGCAGACCTTCAACATGCTGGAGGCTCCGGCCATACAGGTGTGCCCTGAGTTGGGAAGGATTCAGCGTGCGGCCACAGATTCGGCCGGGCGGCCGGTGCGGATTTCGGGCAGCGGTTCGACGCTGTTCACGGCATTTGACGATCACGATGAAGCTATGGATTGCGCGCGATCGATATCGGCGTTGTTGAAGATTCAAACGGAAGTTGTGCAACCGGTCGAGGAGGCCTGACGCGTGCGGTGAATCAGCCGGGCCCGGCGTTTGTGGCATATATTAGTCAGCGTTTCTCCTGTGGGTGAGCGGTTAGTTTTGCAGAAACCACGATTGGATGGAGGTGCACCATGGAAATCACCGAAGTCAGAATCAAGCTGGTCAGCAATCCGAGTGAACGTCTGCGGGCGTTTTGCAGTCTGACGCTGAACGGCGATTTTGTGATTCGCGATCTGAAGATCATCGAGGGCATCAACGGCGTGTTCGTGGCTATGCCTTCGCGCAAGCTGGCCGACCGCTGTCCGCGGTGCGGCTGCAAGAATCATCTTCGGGCCAAGTACTGCAACGACTGTGGTGCGCACCTGAAGGAGAACCGGGCACCGAAGGACGGGCAGGGGCGGGCTAAGCTTCACGCGGACATCGCGCATCCGATCAATGCGGCCTGCCGCGAGCGGATTCAGAAGGCGATCGTTGAGGCGTACGAAGCGGAGTTGGAGCGTTCCAAGCAGCCGGACTATCGGCCGCAGACCTTCGACGATTTCGATGACTTTGACATGGAAGTTGGCGAGATGGAGGCTTCGGCGGCGCAGGTGTCGTCGCCTGCGGGCAAAGCTAGCGCCGACGAGCACAAGGCTGTCGAAGTTGGCGAGGAGCGGTTGCCGGCGGACGAGGGTTTCGGTGATTACAACTCGCTGGTGGCCGATCTGAAGCGTGATGCCGCCGGTCGCCGGCAGAGCGAGGTGGAGACGGCCCCGAATCGGGAGCTGCGGTTGCCGCCGTCGGAAGGTATCAGTCCGATGGGTAAGCCGTTGTACCGCTGGCCGGCGGAGCGAAACGCGGAGCCTGCCGAAGAGGACGCGGCCGAGGCCCGTTCGGCAGTGGGCAAGCCTTCTCGCCCGATTGAGGACGACGATAGCTTTGGGGCAGGGCTCTAGGGCATTTGCGGGCGAATCGCGGGAAGGGATTCCCGCACCAGCGAGGCCAATTGACACGGCGACGTGGTGACGCGGAGACACGGCGACGCGGTGACACGGAGACGCGAGAAGAAGTCGAGTCTCGAGTCGCAGACCATTTCTAACACTGCACATCCAGGCAGTTATTGCCGAGGCCCCTTGGTTCTTTCGTAGGCGCCGGCCATGGCGATGCGTTTGTTCATGGGCGGGTGGTCGTCGAACATGATCTCTTCCCAGCGGGGTGGATCGGGGTCGGCGAGATTCATGCGGGTTAGTAGCTCGAAGGCTTCGCGGTAGGCAGTGGGGTCGTCGGTCAGTTCGAGGGCCAGTTGGTCGGCCTGTCGCTCGAAGTGTCGGCTCAGGGCGTTGGTGAGCGGGCCGATGATCAGCGGGTAGATGCTCATGATGAGCATGACCTGGGCGAAAGCGGCTGCAGCGGCGATCCATGTTGAGGGATCGCCCTCGAAGCGGTTGAGCCGCCACCAGATGAGTGCCACGAGTCCCGAAGTGACCGCGGCGGAGATGGCGATCATCTTGCGGATGTGTCTGCGGATGTGGTGGCCGAGCTCGTGGGCGAAGACGACGGCGATCTGATCGTTGTTGAAGGAGTCGACCAGGGTGTCGGAGAGGTAGACACGTCGCGTGGCGCCCAGGCCGGCGAGCATGGCGTTGGCCTTCTTGGTGTCCTTGCTGAGGCCGAGGTTGTACACGCCGGTGACGGTCATGCCGGCCTTTTTTGCCATTTCGGTCAGGCGTTCGGTCAGGTCGGGCCGGTCCAGGGGCGTGGCCGGGTAGAACAGCGGCAGGATCAGCAGGGGGAAGAGTTTGGCAATCACGATGCTCAGCAGCATCACGCCTATCCACACGTACACGCCCCACCATGAGCCAGTGTACCACAGTGCGCCGTAGAGGCCGCCGAGCAGGACGGCTGCGAAGACGCCGCCCACCAGCCAGGCCTTGATCTGGAAGACGAGCCAACTGCGGGGGGTCTGATTGCTCAGGTTGAAGCGTTGTTCGACGGTGTAGCTGCTGTAGTAGTCGAGCGGTAATCCGATGACCACGTGGCCGGCGACCATGAGGAAGGTCGCGAGGAACAGGCCTCCCCAGGCACTATGGATGCTGCCGCCCAGCCAGCTCACGAAGGCGGGGGCTGCGGCCAGCCAGCAAAGCCAATAGACCAGCGAGATTGCGATGCCTGAAAGATGGCACCATCGCTTGATGCCTGCGTAGTCCTTGATCTGCCGCAGGTCGAGCTGGGGCACGGCTTGTGCGCCGGTTTCAGCAGCCGAGTCGGGGCCGCTACTGTCGTGTGCTTGTGGTTGGGTGGGTTGATCTGCCATAGGGTGAAAGAGGGTTCAAGGGTTCAAGGTTCAAGGGTTCCAGAGATCCGGGTTATGCACCGGGTAAGTCAATGCCCGGGTGTTCTCCTCGTTTTTTGTTGTGCGGCCGGGTTTGGCGGCGTCGCGGCGGCTTTGCCTGCAGGCGATGCCGCTGGTGCGTTGCCGGCGTTCTTGCGGAAGATCTCCTGGGTGGCTTTGATCCGCGGGCCGAACTCGCGCTCGACCTCTGCTTGTGTGGTTCGGGTCATCTCCACCGTTGGGGTGGCCAAGCGCAGGGGCAAGCCGTTCTTGTCGACGTCGATCTCGCTGATGGGCGGGACCAGGCCTTCGCTGTCCTCGATCTTGGACGCGGCGGTGCGCTGGCCGCCGACCTGCACGAAGGTGGGCCCGGCCACGCGCAGGACGCGAAGGATCAGGCCTCGGCGTTGGGGGTCGTACATGCTGAAGGCGTAGACCTCGGGCTTGTTCAGATCGACCACTCTGGGAAGGATCAAAGGCCAGGCGGATGGGGCGTAGGAGGGGCTGATCTGGATGGCTTTAGTCTGCTTGTGGTATACGCCGACCTGTTGGACGCTTTCCACGACGAGTTGGTCGTTGCGCCGGATGCCGGACTCGACGCTGGCGACGACGCGCTGCTTGGGGTCGACCTGCTTGGAGGGCATGGTCTGTGAGAGGTTGCGCCACTCACCGAAGGTGCCATCGTCGGCAGTGAACTTGCTTTCCTCGAAGTAGGTCGCGCTTCCGTCAGTGTTGAACATCCAGCCGCGCTGCAGCATTTGCAGACCCTGCTTGTGGTCGAGTGAGCCGGCTTTCTCGAGCATCTCGATGAAGCCTGCGGACTTGTCCTGTCGCATGACCCGCAGGTAGATGGGCTTGGTGGCGGCTTTGGTCGAGATGGGCTGGGCGGCGCCGTTCACTCGTTGAAGGAGGCTGGTGCCGCGGTCGAGTGCGGCGTCGAGTTCTTCCTGTTGGGCCTGGGTGCGAACGATCTTGAAGCTGTTGACGATCTGGGTGAAAGCTGCGGTGGCGATCTCGCGGTCGTCCGCGGGCGTGGCGAGGAGGACAATGATGTGCTCGCCCGTTCGCAGGGGCACGATGAGGTGCTGCCTGAGCCACATCTGTCCTTCGGTGGAGAAGGTGCCGGCCACGCGGACGGCGTCGCGGCCGCCGATGTTCACGGCTTCGGCGGTGGTGATCTGGAAATCTGGATAGGTGGGCAGCAGGTCGGCTTTGATGGCGTCCCTGGCGGCCTGGACATCCACCGGTCGAGAAGGCTCCCAGAGGCGCACGGACATGGACCAGCCCACTTCCAGCCGAATGAACTGAGCCAGTTGGACATGGCCTTCCACGGTTCGCTTGCGGCGGTCGATACGGGCGCCAGCGATGGGGCGTACGGCGAATCCGAAGCTGCCGTCGACGTATTCGGGGCCGAGGGCGCCCTTGGGTATGGCCGCCCCAGAGGGGTCAGCGGGGCTGGCTGTCGCCGACGCGGAGTCGGCCGGGGTCTGAGCGATGGCCGCAGCAGGCATGGCGGCCAGCACATGGGCAAGGATTAATACAGGCACGCGCCGCATGGTTCGGCAAGCTCCTAGAGAGGTTCAAAGTACCACGGCTGGGCGGTTTTCCGCATCGGTCGGCGGAAGGCCGAGCACCACTAGTTTGTCACCGGAGCGATCGCCGGGGCGAGGTTCGGACGTGTTCTGCTGTTCGTCCTTGTCTTCGGGTTGAGATTGCTGCTCGTCCTGGGTATCAGCAGGGCCGGCGTTGTCCTGGAGAGAAACCGACTGGCTGACGAGGGCGAGCAGTCGCCGGTCGCGATCCTTCAGTTCATCAGTCAAGAGTACAAGGCCGAGGATCTGGCGGTTCGGTGTTATGGTGAGATTCGCCAGGGCGAAGAGCGTTTCGTTGCCGTTGGAGCCCTCTGGTTCGAGGGCGAGGGCCAGGAGGTCGCTTTCCTCATTGGCCAGGGTGGCGGAGCCCAGGCGTTCCGGTCGGCTGACAGCGGCACCGGGGGAGGCGAGCCTGACGGCGTTCATGAGCGAGCCTCGGGCAGAGGCGGTGGTGCGGAAGAGTATAAGCTGTCGTCCGTTTTTGTGGGGGCCGAGGGCGATGACGGCTTGGCCGTTGGCGATTCTCTCGGGGGAGCCGGCCTGCCAGTCCTGTGGCCAGCGGATACGGAGGCCCAGGCTGTCATAAAGCTCTGCTTGACCAAGATTGATTTGTGATTGGGCGTTTTTGTAATGGGCTACCAGGGCGGCCAGGCCGATGGTCACCAGAAGGAGCACGATGCTGCCGGCGATGGCCCACTTGGACCGGCCATCCCGGGTCATGGTGTAGACCTGGTACATTGAGGGCAATCTTAGAGCCGGCAGTGGCCCTTTGCAAACGCGGAGTGACGTTCAGTGTTGGTTCTATTGACGAGAGGCAATCCATACCGTACAGTTCAAGCTGGATCTGACGATGAGCCGTAATCCATTGATAGTGCTCGTCTAAGGCACTAGTATTCTACGTGGCGGCAGATTGGTTGCGTTGCCGAGGTCAGGGGCGTATCCGGCTGCCACACAAGAACTTTCATCGTCCTAAGAGTATGACCCTAATCCGGCGCTTCGGCCGGCGGCGTGGGGAGCTTGCCGTCGATCTGGAAGCGAGGGAGGTCAGCTTTGGAAATATCTGTCACCGGTCGCCACGTCGACATCACGGAACCCATGGACAAGTTCGTTCGGGACAAGGTCCTGCGCCTTGAGCGGCTGTACGATCGTGTCGATCGGGCCAACATAGTAGTTTGCCGCGAGTCCACGCGGTTCCGGACGGAACTAGTACTGCACGCCGATCACAAGCACACCTTCGTTGCTCAGACGGAAGCGGATGAATTCAACGCCTCGGTGGACCTTGTGATCGATAAAATGGAACGGCAGTTGCACGAGCACAAGGAGAAGCTCCGCAACCGCAAGCACCAGCCCGGGGACGCCACGTCCACCGGCATGTGACCAGCCCGTCGAACTTGTATCTCCTTCCGCGGTACGTAAGGTGAGATGCTATGAGACTGAGTGATTTCATTCGGACAGATGCGATTATTCCCGAGTTGCAGGCTACCGACCGTAACGGGGTTATCCGTGAGATGGTCGATTCATTGGCCAAGAGCATCGGGCTGGATGAGAAGGACGCTGCCTCGATCGCCAAATCGGTGATCAGCCGAGAGAATCAGGGCAGCACGGGGTTTGGCAAGGGGGTTGCGGTTCCGCACGTAAAGCATCCGGCGGTCAAGCAGATAGCGGCGACCATTGGCCGGTCGAGCACGGGCGTGGACTTTGCGGCTCTGGACCGGGCACCGGTTTACTTGGTGGTTTTGCTGCTCAGCCCGCCGGACAACCCCGACCAGCACCTGGCATCCATGGAGAACATCTTCCGTCACCTTCAGCGGGAGAACTTCCGGCGGTTTCTGCGTCAGGCCGTGACGCAGGATGAGATCATCGAGCTCATTCAGGAAGCGGACGAGCTGCCGGGCTGAAGGCTTTAGTTTTGGGTATTTTGGCCATCGCCAGGCTCGAGGGGAAGGACCGGTCGGCAGCCGGTTTTCCGAAGAGCAGGTTGGTCGGCCGGGAGTCGGTTACAGCAAGGCTTGTGATCGGCAACAGAAAGACAGAGTTGAGAGCACCTTGGCTGAGGAAGTGCGCACCGTGACTGTCGTCAACCCGCAAGGGCTGCATGCGCGCCCGGTGATGCGATTTGTGGACTTGGCCAGCCAGTTTCAGGCGAACGTGAAGGTCAAGAAGGGTGATACCATCGTGGACGGCAAGAACCCGATGGAAATGATGCTGCTGGAAGCCACCCAAGGTTCGCAGATGGAATTGCTGGTCGACGGTCCGGATGCGCCGGGGGCTCTCGACGCGCTGGCCGATCTGGTGGCCAGCGGTTTCGGCGAGATGTAGTTGAGGCATGGAGATCAAGAAAGGCATCGCGGTTTCGCCCGGCGTGGTCATCGCCACCGCTGCGGTTCTGGACTCCGGCGAGTACCGGATTCCCTACCGTTCCGTGCCTGAAGATCAGGTCCAGTCGGAGCTGGACAAGCTGCTGCAGGCTTTTGACGGCTCGGTGGCGGAACTCAACAGCCTGCGAGAGGCCACCGCAGAGCAGCTTGGCCGCGACATCGCCTCGATCTTCGATTTCCACTACGGCGTGTTGACGCAGGGCCGTCTCCGCGAGCAGATTGCTTCCCTGATTGACAAGCAGAAGTACTCGGCAGCCTACGCGGTTCGCGAGGCTCTCCGCGGCTACCAGCGGCGGTTCCTGAAGATGCAGGACCAGTTGCTGCGCGAGCGTTATAAGGATGTCCGCGACATCGAGCGGCGGCTGCTGCGGCACTTGGTGGGTCAGCACAAGGACGATCTGGCATTTCTGACCGAGCCTGGCATTCTCGTTGCCCACGACCTGACGCCCTCCCAAAGTGCCAACCTGGCCAAGACCAAGGTTCTTGGTGTGGCCATGGATGCCGGTGGGTTGACGTCGCACACCGCCATCGTTGTTCGCTCGATGGGCATTCCGGCGGTGATGGGCCTGCAGAACATCTCGACGGCGGTTTCCGCGGGTGACACGGTCATTCTCGACGGCACGAAGGGGCTGGTTATCGTCGGCCCCGATGCGGAGATGATGGCCGAGTACCGCGCGGAAGAGAAGCGGATTGCCGCGGTTGCCACGGGCCTGGTCGAGCTTCGTGACAAGCCTGCCGTCACGCAGGACGGCGTGCAGGTCAACCTGCTGTCGAACATTGAGTTCCCCTATGAGGTTCAGACCTGCGTGGAGAAAGGTGCGGAGGGCATCGGCCTGTATCGCACCGAATTCCTGTACCTCAAGAGCGAGGAAGAGCCGACTGAGGAAGAGCACTACGCGGCCTACAACCAGGTCATCCGTGCGATACCCGGTCGGCCGGTGACCATTCGCACGCTGGATCTTGGGGCCGACAAGTACACCAAGTCGCAAGCGCTCGAGCCGGAACGGAACCCGTTTCTGGGGCTGCGGTCGATTCGCTACTGCCTGCAGAATCTCCAGCCGTTCAAGGTGCAGTTGCGGGCTATTCTGCGGGCCTCTGTGGAGGGGGACGTGCGGATCATGTTCCCGCTGATCTGCAGCCTGATGGAACTGCGGCAGGCGAAGATGGCCCTCGGCGACGCGATGGAGGACCTGGAGGAGATGGACGTGCCCTTCCGGCGCGATCTGCCGGTGGGGATCATGGTGGAAACGCCGGCCGCAGCCTTGCAGATTCGCGAGTTGCTGCGTGAGGTGGATTTCATCAGCGTGGGTACGAACGATCTGATCCAGTACACGCTGGCGGTGGACCGCGGCAACGAGAAGGTGGCGCCACTATACACGGGGTCGCATCCGGCGGTTCTGCGGTTGCTGCGGGACGTGGTGCGCGAGGCGAACCGGGCCAACGTGCCCTGCAGTTTGTGCGGGGAGATGGCCGGCGAGCCGGTGTATACGCAATTTCTGTTGGGCATTGGATTGCGGCAGTTCTCGACGGCACCGAACGACATCCCCGAGTTGAAGAAGATAATCCGCTCGACGACGCTGGCCCGGGCGGTGCGGATTGCCAAGCGGGCGTTGTCGTTCGACACGGATCGGCAGGTCAGCAACTATCTGCGGGACGAGACGCGGCGGATTGCGCCGGAGGCGTTGTAGGAAAAAGCCGTTAGCCGTTAGCTATTAGCTGTTAGCCAGAAAAAGAAAGGAAGCGACCATCTTTCTCTGGCTCGGAGCTAAGAGCTGATAGCTATTGCGATATTTGCGGTTCGCGCGGTGCGAACCGAGACGAGATTTGGAATTAACCAGTAAGGAAGGATTCACGAAGAACGAATCAGCGAGTTTGCGGTACAAAGTAGCGATCCGTTTCGCCATTCAGAATGACGTCCGGTTCATTTCGCATCACGACACGATGCGGATGTTCGAGCGGGCTCTGGCGCGGACCGATCTTCCCGTGCGGTTTTCGGAGGGGTTCAATCCGCGGCCGAAGTTGTCATTGCCGTTGCCGCGACCGGTAGGCATCGCCACCCTGGCGGATGTGCTCGTCGTGGAGTTTACGGGGGAAGTTGCCCCCGAAATGGCAGTGACCCGGTTGTCGGCCCAGATGCCGGAAAGCGTGGCACTGGAGGACGCCTGGATTCCCGCGGGGCGCCGGCCCATTCAGCCTGAGTCTGCTACTTACAGCCTGGCATTGACGGTGGCGGAAGTTCCCACCGTCAGCGAGCGGCTGAGCGAGATTCTGGCGTCCGAGAGCTGGCTCGTGAAGCGCGACGATGGGCCTTCGGGGCCGGGTCGGCAATTCGACCTGCGTCGAGCACTCATCGAGGTCGGGCTGGACGAGCAGTCTCTCCACTCGACGGTGCGAATCAGCGGAACCGGCTCCGTTCGACCCGGCGAAGTGCTGGCAAGTCTTGGGCTGAAACCGGAGCAATGGCAGCATCGCGTCACGCGAACTGCCATCGGTTGGCGAACCGAGCCTTGAACGGGGCCGGCGTGTTTCCGGGCCGGGTGACCGGCTGGAAGCCGGTCCCACAAGGGTGAAGCCGGTCCCACAAGGGTAGAGCCGGTTCCGCATGAGTGGGGCCGGATCGGGATCAAGATCGCCGCCGAATGGGGAACAACGATTTCGACGGATTGTCGACCACGCCGCCCGCTCGCCCAGGCAAGGATGTCAAAGAGCAGCAAATCATGAGTGAAAGCGCAAAAGAACCAAAAAAG
>JBJKSL010000378.1:0-2586 GCA_046704145.1 Phycisphaerae bacterium | reverse complement strand
TGCTGGGATCTGGACCTCGCTCCCGATGTGCCGGCTTTGCGTGTCAACCCGCATCTGCTGCGGCTTGTTCTGGACAACCTGGTTGACAATGCCATCAAGTTTACCGGTGCGGGCGGACAAATTCGCGCAGCCGCGGCCCCCTGCCAGCACCAGGGACGGCAATGGATCCGCATCGAGGTCGCCGATACGGGCTGCGGCATCCCTCCGGAGGAGCAGGAGCGCGTCTTCGAGCGGTTCTACCAGGTGGAACGCTCGCGTTCGGGTGCGGATCGGGGCACCGGCCTAGGATTATCGATTGTTCGACATGCGGTTGCGGCCATGGGCGGCACGGTGCAGCTTCACAGCAGACCCGGAGAGGGCACGACTGTGAGCGTTACGGTGCCCTTTTCGGCCTTGGCCTCCGCCCGTCTGGCTTAATCAAATCTTAACATTGATGTAATAGTTGATGAACAGCTCCGCTATAGAGTCTGCCTTCATGACAGTGTCGTTGAGTTCGTGTTGAAAGGGTTGCGGCAGCTTGCTGTCGCCGAGGCCAGATAAGCCGTAGCTCACCGCCCTACTCCTCGAAGGGTAACAGTGCTCGCCCGGTGGGCGGCTGGGGTTGGCCTCAATACCTGCCTGGAGCGTTTATGAGTGCACATTTCGTGCAGTTGCTGGACGTGCTTCGTCGGCGTTCTCTGGCGATGGCCAGCGCGGTGGAAGACATGCTGGACGAGTCCTGCGCAGCCGCCATACAAGCGGACCACACTCTCGCTCAGCGTGTCATCGATCGGGACGGCGACATCGACGCGGAAGAGGTGGCCATCGAGACCGAGGTGATCCGGCTGATTACGCTTTTCCAGCCAGTTGCGTCGGACATGCGGCTGCTGACCACGGTGCTGAAGATCAACACCGATCTCGAGCGCGTGGCAGACTGCGCGGTGAACATCGCTCAACGAGCCCGCCACCTGGACCGAGAGGCTATCGGTGCGAGCGCCTCTGACCTGAGGGAGACGGCCCAGAGCGTGCAGCAGATACTGCATGGGGCGCTGCAGGCGTATGCCACCGAGGATCTCACCGCGGCCCGCACGGTGCTGGAGCAGGACGCGGTAATCGACGCCTTTTACGGACAGTTCATTCGCAAGGTGGCGGACCAGGCCGCCCGCTCGCCGGAGTTGATGACCACTCACCTGGATGTTCTTTCCATTGCAAAGAATCTCGAACGAATCGCAGACCACGCGACCAACGTGGCGGAAGACGTGATTTTCCTTCGGACGGGGGAAATCGTTCGCCATAACGTCTGATCGACGTGGACGCACAAAATTACGAGGGAGGTAGCCTAGATGTCGGGAAGAAGAATCTTCGCTTTGCTGCTGCTCGGTCTGGCCGGCGGCCTGCTGGTCGCGGGCTGCAGTCGCGACAACAAGAAAACGGTCAAGCTGATAGGCTCGACGTCGGTTCAGCCGTTCGCACAGGAGCTTGCCACTCAGTTCGAAAAGGCGCATCCCGATTACCGGGTTCAGGTTGAGGGCGGCGGCTCGACCATGGGCGTGCAGATGGCGGTTAGCGGCGTGGCGGACATCGGCACCTGCTCTCGCGACCTGACGCCGGAGGAGGCTGCGCAACTCAAGGCGACGACCATTGCCCGAGACGGCGTGGCCATCATCGTCAATGCGGACAACCCCGTGGAAGGTCTGACCACCGAGCAGATCCGCGATATCTTCATGGGCAAGATCACCAACTGGAAGGAAGTCGGCGGCAAAGATCACGCCATCATGGTGGTCGTGCGTGAAGAAGGTTCCGGGACGCGTGAAGCGTTCTCGGAGCTGGTCATGAACAAGGAGCCGGTCGCGCATGCCGCCTTGTCGCAGGCGTCAAACGGCGCGGTCAAGGCCATGGTAAAGGGCGACGCCGCAGGAATCGGCTATATGTCGCTGGGGCAGGTCGGGCAGGACGTCAAGGCACTGAAAGTGGATGGCGAGGCGGCCAACGACGCGAACATCCTGAACGGCAAGTACAAAGTGGCCCGGCCGTTCCTGTTCGTCACTAAGGGCACACCGAGGCCTGATTCGCAGGCGTTCATCGACTTTGTGCTCTCAGACGCAGGGCAGAAGATGCTGGTGGATGAAGGGCTGATCCGCGCCAAGTAAAACCATCCGCGCTTTTGTGCGCGGCGGAGCTGAATGAGCCGTCACCTTGTGCTGGGCGGGGCTGGAGCTGATTCAAGACTGCATGAGACAGGATAAAGTCATCAAGACGATTCTGCTGCTGATCGCACTGTCCGCGATTTTCGGGCTGGCGCTGATCACGGTCTTCATTTTCAAAGAAGGGGTGCCTTTCCTGGTACGGCTCGGCTGGCGCGAGTTCTTCACTTCAGCAGACTGGCGTCCCAAGCATGGGCACTTTGGCATCCTGGCCATGATTGTCGGATCTCTGGTGGTGACCATGGGGGCGATGGTCGTCGGCATCGTCTTCAGTCTGGGCCTGGCGATCGTGCTGACGCAGTTCTGCCCGCCACGGCTGGCCCGCGTACTCAAGCCAATCATTGAACTGCTGGCCGGAATCCCTTCAGTGGTCTACGGCTTCATGGGCATGGTCACCATCGTG
>JBJKSL010000377.1:0-5101 GCA_046704145.1 Phycisphaerae bacterium | reverse complement strand
CTTGCAGACGTACTCCCAGACGATACCGAACTCGCTGAGCGTGCCGGTTCCGCCTTCCATGATCACGTAGGCCGCGGACATGTGCATCATGGCCTCGATGCGGCCGAGCACGTTTTCGTGGTAGATTTCCTCATCGATGCAGGGGTTGGGCTTGAGCACCTTACCGCGGTAGTTGCTGAAGACCGCACAGGTCACGCCGATCGTTCGGCCGCCTGCCTCCTTGGCCCCGGCGGCGCTGGCGTGCATGATGCCGTCGTAGCCGCCGTTAACGACGGTGTAGCCGGCCTGGGCCAAAGTGTGGCCGATGGCGTAGGCCTGATCCCAAAGCGGGCTGCCCGGCTTGGGTGAGTAGCTGCCGAAGATGCAGACGATCGGATGGCCGTTGGTGGTGCTGGACATTAGGTTCCCCTGTTCAGAGCCGGTTTCTGCGAACCCGGTGCTCACCGGCAGGAAACACTGTCGCGGCGGTGCCCACAAATCAAGGCACCGGCGTCACAGACGCCGGCTCTGACAAATCGATTATTCACCGGAGTCAAAGGCGCCGGGTTCTGACAAATGGCTCATTCACCGGCATCACAGACGCCGGTCTCTTGCACTTGGGCCGATTCTACCGGAAGAAAGCTCCCGAACGAAGCAGCGGACGGCCGATAAAAATTGCATTACCAGGGCGAGACAGGGTCATTGCTGCCGTGGTATAATCACCGCCAAATCTGAAAGCCGCCCCGGCTGGAGCCCTCGCGGCAGGTTTTGTCTTTGCGTAGTCATGGAGGACTACCGTGCTGATCTCCTCACGTTCACTACTGTTGTCGGTTGGTCTGGCAGGCGCCTTGTTCATCTGCACTGGCTGCAAGCCCCCGCCGCCGCCGCCCATCGTCGAGCAGGCCAAAGACTACAACACCCCTTTGCCGGCAGGGCAGATGGCGTTGGTCAAGCTGACCGATCCGGCCCAGTTCCCCGACTTCAGCGAGGGGTTCAACCACCGGCCAGGGCTCGAGCGGGCCTGCCAGTACAACCTGGAGTATCTGAGCAAGAAGTCCAGCGAGGGATTCTATCCCTAACTCGATATCACGCACGACCGCGCCGTTCGCAGCGTGGAAGCCTTCCTGGAGGTGCTCAGGACCAGCAGCACGCCACAGGATTTCGACTCGCAGGTCAAGCAGAAGTTCGACGTTTACATGTCCCGCGGTTGCGATGACAAGGGTACGGTGCTGTTCACCGGCTACTACCGGCCCATCTTCGACGGGCGGCTGAAGCCGGATGCGGAGTTCAAATATCCGCTGTACAAGAAGCCGGGCGACATTGCGTACAACCCCATGCTGGCGTCATACCAGAAGCAGGGCGGCGGGCTGTACTACACGCGCGAGGAGATCGGCAACGGTGCGCTGGCCGGCAAAGGGCTGGAGTTGGTCTACCTGCGGGATCCGTTCGAGGCCTACGTCATTACCGTGCAGGGCTCGGGCAAGCTGCGGCTGGCGGACGGCTCGTTCCTGGAGATCGGTTATGCGGGCGACAACGGTTACGACTACTCATCGGTCGGTCAGGAGTTGGTCAAGCGAAACCTGATCAAGGCGGAAGACCTCTCGCTGCAGGGCTTGATCAAGTTCTTCAAGGAGCATCCGGAGAATCTGCCGATGCTGTCCATCAACAAGCGGTACGTATTCTTCGCGCCGCGTGATGGCGGGCCGTGGGGCTGCCTGAACGTGCCGGTGACGCCGTTCTATTCGATTGCCACGGACAAGACCATCTATCCGCGGGCGGGCGTGTCGTATATGGTCACGCAGTTACCGGGGCGGGTGAACGGCTCGATCGATCAGTGCTCGTACGCGGGCTTCGCCTGCGATCAGGATCGCGGCAATGCGATTCGCGCTGCCGGTCGTTGTGATGTGTTCCTGGGCACCGGGCCGGAAGTCGGTCAGCTTGCCGGTCGTACCTACAGCGAGGGCAAGCTGTATTATGTGTTTGTGAAGTGAAGAAGCTATAAGCTGTTAGCTATTAGCTGCTAGCCAGAATAAGAGAAGGCGCAGAACTCGAGGGTCTGCGCCTTTTTTTGTTTGGCTTATAGCTCATAGCTAAGAGCTAACAGCTTTCTTCACGCTGTTGCGGCTTCGGCGGTTACGCCTTCATCGCGGCCGGCGGCGATCCAGGCGCGCATGGCCTTGAGGGTCTGGGGCCAGCGGTTGGACAGGCGGCGGCGTATGAATGACGTATATAGGTCATCGCAGCCGGCGATCATGTCGCGGAGCTTGTCCATGCGATCTTCGAAGACGGCGCGGGGGCTGCCGGCCTCATCTGGCGGGGGGAGTTGGACTCCGCCGTAGTTCATGGCATCGCCACGGATGGCCAGGCCGAAGGCCTCCCCGGAGGCAGCCAACTGCAGGCCGGCGCGGATCGGACGCTTGCCGCCGGCCAGGGCGACGGCGGCCTCGGGCAGGCGGGTGGGGTCGTCGGCGGTCATAGAGACCTTACCGGAGATGCCGAAAGCACAGTCCAGGTTCAGCGACTTCTCGAACAGCACGGTGACCGACTGACCCAGTTGCGTGGTGACCTGGGCCGATTCGACCTGGCAGGTATACCAGAGCCAGGTGAGCCATTCGGTGCCGAGGAAGTCGCGGTTGCGCTGCTCGCCATCGAAATCGGCGTCAGTGGCGGCGCCGTCGGGCGGCTGAACGAAATACGCAGGCTTGCAGTCGTCGAAGGCGCGAACCTCGCCTGCGGTGGCGGCCCATCTGGCGGCCAGTTCACCCGATGACACGGGAATCGGCGTGAGGTCAAAGGTCATGCGGAACAGAGTCATGAACGGCTCCATGACGGCTGTACTGGTGGCGGCGAGGTAGACCTCGTTTTTACGCAGATCCCAGAAGGCCGGTATCTGCTTCATGCGGCGGAAGGCCCCGGAGCGGGCCTCGGCGTCGGCTCTGGAACGGGCTTGTTCGCGGGCTTCGCGTTTTTCAGCCTTGGAGAGGAACTCGCGGCCGGAGGCTTCGAGCATGGCTTGTTCGTTTTGCTGCTGGTAGCCGCGGACCAGGTCGGCGGGGGGCTTGTTGGTGTCAACCCGCATGGCGAAGGACAGGCCGTCGGCGATGGCGTTTTTAGCGAAATTGAAATTATCGTCGAGGATGTGCGAGCCGGCGGTCCAGCCGATCTGCGTGTAGTCGGAAAGAGTCAGACAGTCGCGAGTGATTGCTCGGGCGGATAATTGTTCCAGGATTGCTTCATCGACCAGCTTGGGAGCTTCGCCCTGCAGGAAGAACCGTTTGAACGTGATTGAGCCACTTGCAAATGCCATTTTGTCGCTGCCTTTCCATGCATGCTGACACTCTGACGTTCTGGAACAAGCGATGGTAAGGCCTTCAGGCCGCTCGTCAATGGTTGAAAGGTCGATCCGGACACGATCGGCTGTGAGTTGTTGAGTGCTCACATGTGAATAAACGGCGGACCTACAATCTACTGACAGACGTACGCATTTGCGTATTTGTGCACGCGGCGGGCGGCGCAGTAGTGTTTTGCGAAGAGTGCTTGGGCCGCTACGGCGGGCATGAGAGTCGCGGAGGTATCGCTCTTGCACAAGAGCGGCTGCATCCGACAATACGGGCATGGCGATGAGTGCGAACCAGGTTGCCAGAACGCGCGATTGGAACTGGTACCACGTGGTGTTGACCACGTCGGGTGGCTGGATCTGTCTTGGCGGTGCAGTTCATCCTCCGCGAAAAATGGCTGCGGCTCTCGATTGTCGCGGGGCGCGGATTCGCTGGGTGTCGCCCAACCGTAAGCGCGTGCAGTTGCCGCAGGAGATTCGTGCGGTGGTCGGTGCGGCTCTGCGGGATCAACTGTCGGACCTTGGGGCGAGCGTGGCCGCGATCGTGGTGGCCCGCCAGCACGTGCACATCCTGGCTTGCATGCCGCAAGGGTTGGCGCGGGAATGGACGTCGATTGCCAAGCGCTACGCGCTGGTCATGGCGGCCGTGCACGGTTGGCAGGAGAAGTTGTGGGGTGTACGCAGCAAGGCGTCGCCGGTGCACGGGCGGCCGCATCAACTGCAGCGCTATCTGCTCGGCAATCGGCGGCAGGGGGATTGGACGTGGTCGGCGGCGCGCGTGGCACAGGTGAACCACGCAGCGGTGGCGTCCTGCAACTGATTTGATTCCGTTCGGACAATTCGTGCCCATACGGGCGTCATTATGCGCGGCGGTTCGGCGCGCAATCCTCTTGTTGACAACGCGTTGCGAGCACGAACGGTACGTGCGAGTGGTGCCTCTTCGTTCTCGATCTTCCCGGCAGAATTTGGGTTCGCTTCTGCAGTTTCGGGGTGGTGGGATTGCGAAGCCGCAAGCGGCGGAGGTGCGGAGTTTGGGTTCGACTTGCTGTTTTGTGGTAGCAGCTTTTGGCGCAGTCTTTTGATGTCAAAGAGCGGGTCACATTTAGAACACGCCCGGGGCTCCGGAGTGGAAAGGCGATACTCCCGCGTTTCGCAGGGTGAGTACCGTGGATTGGTCTTGAGTGGCCACGAAAAGCACGAAGAGCCACGAAAAAGAGTTTCCCACATAGGGCACTGATACACACACCAGATAAGAGTTACGCGGCGACGCGGCGAGAGGGCGACAAGGCGAGGGGCGTGGGCTAACGGCGCAAAGGTGAGGCTTGGTGCGGATGTACCCTGTGCTCACGGACAATTCGTATGGCTGTTGCTGTTACAAGCACCGCAAACGAGAGAGTCAGCCCTGATAGAATTATGCCGAACAGCCACAGATGGTTGGCGGCTAACCCTGCAAACGGCCAGAGGCTGCCCGCAATGGCGATTGGCAGCCAGGTGGATTCGCTTCCAGGAAGCGTCGGCCATCTTGCAGGTACGCGGCCGGGAAGAGCTGTTTGCCCGAGCGTCCCGCATTCCGGGCACTGCTCCGGCGTCGCGCGTCGATCGTAGCCGCAGACCTCGCACAGCAGTGTTTGCCGGTCCGCCCACATCCGCAACAGGCGACGGTCGTAGTCGGCCAGCGCAGCCGCCGGGAAACTGAGAAGGGTGATGCCTCCGAAACACACCATCAGCAGCCCCTGTGCGGGTGGGGTGAGCTTGATGAAGCAGGCAAAACTGCATAGTCCCCCC